>NZ_JBBKBU010000010.1:0-61981 GCF_037892835.1 Peptoniphilus sp. HCN-40583 | reverse complement strand
GTTTTAAAAAACAGAAATAATAAACATCTAAATGATTTTGAGAGAGGACAAAGGAAGCAACGAAAAATATATTGGACTGATTCGACGGTTCTTGCCCAAAGGAAAATCTCTAAACGACTATGATAGCCGACATTATATAAAAATCATAGAATGGATGAATACTTTGTTAAGAAAAATCCTAGATTATAGAACTCCTTTAGAAGCATTTGCGGAAGAGTTAAATAAATTAGAATGGATAGATGAATTAGATAAATTAGTTCAATTTGATATTGCAATTTAGGAGAAAAATATTGTAGCGAGAATGTTTCATTTAGACTTGCAATTAGCGAGCAAAGTAGCCGAACAAGCTGAGTTTGATAAATTTTGATTTATATGGTAAAATAAAAATATATAAATTTGAAGGGAAAGTGTAGTGAATAATCATTTTAAGAATCATCCTAAGAACAAACTTAACTCTGTACAAATGAAACCGATGAAACATTGTACAGAGTATAGCAAATAGATTGCATTTAAGATTTCATCGGGAAATACAAGAAATTAGGTCATGTAGTTGGCTTTGTTTTTGTACACATTTCTCGATATGTAATTAAAATGTAAAGGGCTATAGGCAATGTTTTGTCTGTAGCCTTTTGTTTTATAAATTATTAAGCAAAAGGCAGACACTATTTTGTATTTATGCCTTTTTTTGTTGCATAAATACTGGAAGTTATAAATTGAGAAAAGGATGATGATTAAATGAATGAAAATAGAATAAAAATTTTAAAGGAAGAAGATATTGATAAAGCACTTTTTAAGCTAGGTATTCCTATGGTTATCAGTTTATTGGTAGCTGCTTTATACAATGTTGTGGATACCTATTTTGTGTCCAGTCTTGGGAAAGAGGCAGTAGCTGCCGTTTCAGTTGCGTTTCCAATTCAACTTATCTTTTTAGGGATAGGATTAACATTTGGTGCGGGAGCAGGCTCTTATATATCAAGGCTACTTGGAGGAAATAATAAAAAAGAAGCAAGTATTGTAGCAACAGTTGCTCTTATATCAAGTGCAATTTTAGGGATAATTACAGCTATTGCATTGTTTTGCTACTTAGAGGGCGTTTTGAAATTTATGGGAGCCATACCCTCTATTATTGAAATTTCCAAGTCATATACAGGAATATTCATAGTAGGCGGTATTTTGGGAACGATAAATGTAACACTTGGGAATTTAGCTGTTGCACAAGGAGCTGCTAAAATTTCATTAAAAGCTATGCTTTCAGGTTCTATATCAAATATGGTTTTGGATCCGATATTCATATTTGGACTTAATTTAGGAGTTAGAGGTGCAGCTATTGCGACACTAATAGCCAGAGTGATAACAAGTCTAATGTATCTAATTTACTTTATAGGAGATAAAAACTTAATTGAGATAAAATTATCTAACTTCAAACCTACACTTACAATTTATAAAGAGGTATTGAATATAGGAATTTCCATGTTAATTCTCCAGATTCTACAAACTATATCTTTAAGCAAAATATCCTATGCAGCATCCTTTTATGGAGAAGAAGCAATAGCTGCAATGGGCATTGTTCTTAGGATTGTAACATTAGGAACAAATGTTGTATTCGGATATATGAAAGGACTACAACCATTAGCCGGATTTAATTATGGAGCTAAGAATTATGAAAGAGTAAGAGAGGCTATCAAGGCAAGTATTAAATGGACAAGTGTATTTTGCATAGTTTGGACGCTAATAATATATGTGTTTGCACCAAGCATATTATCTATATTTGGAACTGATGAAAATGTATTAAATATAGCAGTGCCGGCATTAAGAGCGGGTGTCATTATGTTTATAACATTTGGATTTCAGTTTACCTACTCTACCTTATATTTGTCTATGGGAAAGGCGTTAGGGGGAGTATTTCTAAATTCATTAAGACAGGGAATAATTTTTATCCCTATCATTTTATTGTTGCCTAAATTTATGGGACTAAATGGTGTTATATATGCACAAACAGTTTCAGATTTGATAACAACTATAATAACAATTCCTTTTGCTATTAGTATTCATAAAAGTTTGAAATCGGAAATTAAAAGTAGTATTTAAATCTGGACTTGAGTTTGAAATACGAAATTGACAAGCCTTCAAAGTATATATAATTAGATTAACAGAACCCGACACTACTCTTAAAATAGAGTAAGTCGGGTTTTTTGATTGCGAAAAATTAGCCCCATCACGTATGATAAGAGCTCATGCCATAAATATTGTATCCTAGATACAGAAAAATAAACGACCAAACACCTGAATTAAAAATAGACAAACACTTGAATTATACGTAAAATTTTGCTTAATACATTAAAAGTATACTTAAAAATATTTACGATCTGGACTTAATTATAAATAGATTTGAACTTAACAAGAATAAATTGTATACTAAAATTAGTTTGAGTTCCAAAACGGAAATATATCTAAATAGGAAGGACATAAATGCATGATAATAAAGCGTGACTATTATTTGGATAAACTGAGTGGAGACGGTAACTCTATTGTCCAAACTCGATGTCGATAAGCATATAAATATTGAAATTGAGCTGGATGAGCTTGATTTGACCAGTGCTGAAAGTAATGACACATATGCTCAAATCAAAGAATATGTTTGGAATAAATTTGAATTAAAAGTTCCGACATTATATATTGCACAGATAAAAAGGAAATGTGGAATAGAATTACGAGAACATTACAACAAGTCTAAAAAGGAGAAACAAATTATTCCACAGTGTACACCTGAAAAAGAAGAAGCCATCATGGATGCCTTGAGACACTTCAAAATGATTGAATAGAAAAGAATGACAGCCTATGACTTTCTGCATTTATGACATTCCTACTTGGTATAGGAACAGCTATTATTCCTCTCTTGCGAGGTATCAATTAGAAAATAGGCTCAATATAAAGAATGATAGGATCCTTTTTATATTTAAAGGAGCGTTAAAATGATTGATAAAAGCAATAAAAAATTTTGGGATAAATTTGCTAAGCTATATGCTCCTTTCATGAAAAAAGACAAAGGAGCATATGATAAAGTATGCGAATACATTCGTCCTCATTTGAATAAAGACATGGAGGTGCTTGAACTCGCTTGCGGCTCAGGACAATTATCGTTTAGTCTTTCAAAGCATACTAAAAGTTGGATCGGTACAGACTTCTCCGAGCAAATGATTCAGGAAGCTAAAAAGCGTGGGGAATGCGAAAATCTTACATTTGAAACAGCCGATGCAACAGCATTATCCTATTCGGATGAAAAATTTGATTGTGTGTTAATTGCTAATGCACTTCATATTATGCCTAAACCGGATGAAGCAATGAAAGAAATATATAGGGTATTAAAACCTAATGGGATTTTGTTTGCCCCTACTTTTCTATGGAAAGAGGGAAAGCAAAGAAAAATGATAAAAAGTTTGATGTCTATTTTAGGATTTAAGATGTATCAAGAATGGGATAAAAAGAAATTTGAAGATTTTATCCATGAATATGGGTTTTCAGTAGTTGAAATGAAATTGGTATATGGAGGTCTTGCACCGATTGGTGTGATGATTGCTCATAAAAAGTAATATTAAATTATTATTTACAAAGTAATATGAATTTAAAAGCAAAAGGGAGATGATTTTATGGATTTAATACAGGCAATTCTTGCCGGAATTGCTATAGCAGCTATTTTTAACGGTGCAGTGGCTTCTTTGGTACTTATTAATCCAAGATTCTTTTTGGATTCTTATCCAAAGGCTATCCAAAAAATAGCTCCGAAACAAATGACAAAGCAAGAGAAAAAGATAAACATGACACTTACTATCATTATTGTGGGAGTTTGTTTTATTTATTCAACAATAAGCATTTTACATTCAGGAATCGTTGGCTTTTGGAATATATTTTGCATGGGATACATTCAGTGGAGTATATTAAATATAGGAGATTTTTTGTTATTGGATTGTCTCTTATTTCAAGGAAAATATAAAGAAAAGATAGTTATTCCGGGAACAGAGGGACACAAAGATTATGAGTTTAATAATTGGATGAAACATTTGGCAATTCGAGAACATTTTTTATTAGTTCCATTTTTTCTTGTACCAATTATAGCTACAATTCAAGCTTTGTTTGTTGGCTTTTTAGGAAGATAGATTTAGAGTTGCATAAACAATTTAATAATTTGATAAGAGATACCATAAGAACAGTAAATCAAATCGGTTTACTAATTTTTCTTTGGCCATTGCGCTTTTGTTCAAACGTGATGGGATAAAAATCTAAAGATTGAGAGAGGAGATGGAAACGATGAAAAAATACCTTGGACTAGCATTGGTTTTAATCGCTATTTTGTCATTAACTGCATGTGGTGGCAGTAATAAAAAAATAAGTCTACCAAAAGCCGAAGAAGTAAAAGAAATTGAAATTATGAAAAACACTTCAGAAGAGAGTTTGAAAATTGAGGATCAAGAGGAAATATCCGGCATAATTGAAGAGATTAGGGAAAACACCAATGATACCGGTAAGGAAAGTGTTAATGATCAACCCACAAATATAAAGGATTATATAATCGTTAAATTTCATTATAAAAATGCAAAAGCAAGTCCAAGCATTGCGTATTTATATAAAGACAAAAACAGTCGTTATGTTGAACAACCATATTCAGGTATTTGGAAATTAAGAGAAGAAACATTTGATGAGATCAGTGGTAAGTTGATTAAATAATGAGATTCAACAAAGCCATGCTAAGCGAGCGTTGCAAGTTAAAATAAGCCGAAAATAGGATGGAGTTGTTTAATGAAATGTTGATAGTAAAAATTATACTAATGGCGGTCGGTGTTGCATTTACCACATTTGGATATGCGATTTATTTTCGAAAGAAGTATAATCTAATCAACGGATTTGAAGAAGCTTCTAAAGCAGGTAGAAAAACAGAATTAGATGCCAAGAGGGTGGGATTGGTCGAATTGATTATCGGAATTAGCCTAACTGTCATCGGAGTCTGTGTGATTATTCTTAAATAACAGACTGGGGTTTGTGAAGAGCTAGTAATATACGGTTAGTATTTGGTATGGGTACAATAATATTTTCGGTTTTCAATGGAATATGGCTATGTAAGGAAAATGTTGCTAGAATAGTTTTTGCAATTTGTATAGAAAGCACTGCTAGAAAAAGTCTTGTAGACAGAATTAGGAGCTTAGAATAATGGAGGAGGCTTTATGAAAGCGAATTTAAGCAAGAAGCTATTTTTACTTGGACTTGTACTATTTGTGATTTCTTACCTACTTCCGGTAGACATACTTCAAAGCTATACAAATCTAAGGCCAACGGGGCTCACATCCATGTTTGTCTGTCCGATTGTTGGACTAATCGGTTTAATCGTTGGGGTAAAGGAAAAGGATAAGTTGTTTATAGTATTAAATCTACTTTTAATCTTGATACTTCCTATGGCCATGTTTGTAGGACATCTAATATAAGAAATGGGACGAGAACAAGAAGACAATAATTCAAACAGCCCTTTTGTGGGCTGTTTTCTCTATCCTGCCGAATGATACAATTAATAACAAGATGTTTATCGATTGACCTGTTCTCACATACGAGGTTTTTAAAAAATATGAAATTTTATCCATGCTGACCAATCAAGCCATGCTGCTGACCTACATTGATTCGCGTTTTCTCATCATGTTAGGTCTTGATCATGCCAAGAATCTTCAAGAGAAGCGCCCGCAAGGGTGATTCGATTGGCAAGATTCGACGACTGAGGTGATTCTCGTCTTCTGAAAATTAAATAAATAGCTTATAAGGCTTTCAGGGTTAAGGTATCATCCCGAAAGTCTTTTTTATGTCGGCAGTTTTGAATAAAGAGAAAAGTGTTGAAAGGAAATAACGAGAGGGAGATTGATTACAGAAAACGGAAGTGCCGGAAGGAAAGAACAGAAAAGCGAGTATTTGAAATGCTTCGTCCCATTTGCGGAAGTGAATTTCAAAATAGTTCCGTTGTGGAATTATTTCGAAATAGGATTGAATTTAGCAGGGGCATCTTCTATACTTAGATTAAGGTCCGCTATGGAAATAATTTTAAATAGAAAGGGAGATAGGCTTATGGAGATCAAGCGGGATTATTATTTAGAGAAATTAATACGGAAAAAGGATAATGGATTGATTAAAATCATCACAGGAATCAGGAGGAGCGGGAAATCCTACTTACTCAATCAGCTGTTTTACAATCACTTACTTGAAAGCGGCGTCGATAAAAACCATATTATTAAATTTGCCTTTGACTCAGGGAGAGATCTGTTGAAAATCGGCGAGGATCTCATGGATCTGGACGTGCTGAGCGGGGAAAGGTTGGTCGATCCTAAAAAGTTTTTAGACTATATTATGAGCAAAACAAAGGGCGGTGAGAAGTTTTATATCCTCTTGGACGAAGTGCAATTGTTGGCGTCCTTTGAACAAGTATTAAACGGCTTTTTACGTCAAGATAATTTCGATGTCTATGTCACGGGAAGCAACTCAAAGTTTTTATCGAAAGATGTCATCACCGAATTTGCCGGAAGAGGCGACGAAATCCATGTCATGCCCCTGGTCTTTTCCGAATTTCTTCAGGCCTACGACGGCGATAAAGAAGATGCCTTTGCGGACTATCAAGTCTACGGCGGCTTGCCGGCGCAAGTTTTGATGAAGACGGAAGAAGACAAGATGAATTACCTCAAGGGGCAATTGGAAAATGTCTATTTGCGAGACATTGTTCACAGGTACGACATTCGCTTAACGGCCGAGCTGGAAGATTTACTCAATATTTTGGCATCGGGCACTGCAACGCTGACCAATCCGACAAAACTGGCGTCCACCTTTTCGTCGATTAAGAAATCAAAAATTTCCGCCAATACCATCGATAAATTTATCGGCTATTTTGAAGACTCCTTCATGTTGAAAAGGGTGTACAGGTATGATGTTAAGGGAAGAAAGTACATTGGAACGCCTTATAAATTATATTTTGAAGATGTGGGGCTTCGGAATGCAAGATTAAATTTTAGACAGATCGAACCGACCCATCTTATGGAGAATATTATTTATAACGAGCTGAGGTATCGAGGGTATATGGTGGATGTGGGCATGGTGGTGAAAAGGGAAAAGGATGAGAATAATAAAGATATAAAAAAACAGCTGGAAGTTGATTTTATCGCCAATCTGGGAAGCAAGAGATATTACATTCAATCGGCATATCGCCTTCCCTCTGTAGAAAAAATAAATCAAGAAAAAGCATCCTTGTTGACGATCGACGATTCATTTAAAAAAATCATCATTGTAAACGACCGGGTCAAACCGTTTTTAGACGAGCACGGGATACTGACGATGAATTTATTTGACTTTTTGTTAAACAGGGAAAGTTTAGACTTCTAATGAATAACTTAACTTATTCGTTATGGATATATTCCCACATACGAGGCTTTTCAGAAATATGAAATTTTATTCATGCTGACCACTCGAGCCATCGCCTTATTGTCCAAACTTATATGATAAGCATATAGATGTTGAAATTAAGCCAGATGAGCTTGACTGGATTAGCACCGAAAGTGAAGCTGCTTATGCGCAAATCAAGGAGTGTATTTGAGACAATATAACTTCAAAGCTTTCAACGCCTTATATTGCACAGATTAAAAAATGTGGAGCTGTACTGATGAATCATTATAATAAATCGAAAAGGGAGATGAAAACCATAAAAAAACACGTTGGAATAGCATTCGTTTTAATCACTATTTTGACATTAACTGCATGTGGTAGTCATAGCAGTAATAAAAAAATAGTTCTACCAAAAGCCGAAGAAATAAAAGAAATTGAAATTATGAAAAACACTTCAGAAGAGAGTTTGAAAATTGAGGATCAAGAGGAAATATCCGGCATAATTGAAGAGATTAAGGAAAACACCAATGATACCGGTAAGGAAAGTGTTAATGATCAACCCACAAATATAAAGGATTATATTATCGTTAAATTTCATTATAAAAATGCAGAAGCAAGTCCAAGCATTGCGTATTTATATAAAGACAAAAACAGTCGTTATGTTGAACAGCCATATTCAGGTATTTGGAAGGTAAGAGAAGAAACATTTGATAGAATCAGTAGTCATTTGATTAAATAATGATCTACAACCCTCCAAGTTTATCGGGTTCGGCAAGTTATAAAATAGCTAAGAAATAACAGCAAGGGTGGAAGATATGATGCGAAATAATGATATTTTAACAACGCCACCGGACCTTGGCTTAATTGCGAAAGAGGTGTTTGAAGAGGCTGAAGAGCAAGAAGCATACAGGCGGATAACCATTAAGATAAATGAAGAGCTGAAGAACTTTTTAGAACAAAACAGTGAGCGGGACGGAATCGACAAGCAATATGAAATCCCGGGCAGTTCGACCTTGAACAACCTCTTGGTCGTGCAGGCTGAAGATATTAAAGCAAAGTCGAACTACTATGAATGCGAATTGCTGGTGCAGTTTTTCGATGAAAAATACAATTTTAAGGACTTAATGGCTCTGGAGGAAACGATTAAACCACAAACAATTGGATTAACTGATTTAGAGAAGGTGGAATTTCTAAATGCTTACGTCACCGAGAACATAGCTTATGACCGAGAACACCGGTTCAGATCAGCCGCCGCTGCCATTAAAAAGAAAGGCACATGCACCGCCTTCGCCCAGCTGTTTTTGATTTTAGGTGAAGCGGTGGGTTTAAAAGTGGGTTGCATTAACAGCAAGGTCATGAAACACCGATGGAATTATGTCGTCATTGGGGACGAAACCTATTACATCGACACCGCTTTCAATGCAAGTAATCCCATATCGAACAGATTATTCTTCCAAGCCACCCCGATCCATCTGGACAAAGCCCCGGATCAGGGAATCGCCGTTCCCCACAGAAAGTAAGAAGGAGAGGTCTATGTTCTTCAGTGATGAATTTCTTGCAGACGACAGGAAATTCAAAAAGTTAATGACCGCCATGGTCAGTTTAACGATTCTTTTGCTTCTATTTTCTTTTTGCTTCGGTATCCCGACTGTGAAGGGGAGCAGCATGGAACCTACTCTTCATGAGGGGGACAGGTATTTTGTAGTAAAATCTCCCCTCGTAAAGGAATACGAGAAAGGCGATATCGTGTTCCTCCATCTTCCGGGCTCCAAGAAGATGATTGTGAAGAGAATCGTCGCCATGCCGGGAGAGAGGGTAGTCCTTAATAGTAAAAAATCCATTATCCTGAAAGAGGATGAAGTGTTCTTAATGGGTGACAACAGGGGCGACAGCTTCGACTCGAGGGACTTTGGTCCGGTAAAAGAGAAAGAACTAAAGGGCAAATTCATAAAAAAGATTTTCGGCAGAAAAGCCTCGGACTAAGTTCAAGGGCAATCGAAGACCGGATCCGAAAAGAAAGAAAAGAACCGGGAGGCATCATGGATAAACAGATGAATTGATTCAAGTTTGATGAGATTATAAAGCAGTAAAACGATAAATCATAGTTAAGGAGGAAAAATGGGCAAAAAGAATCTGTGGCTGATATTAACAATTCTCGCATTTATTACACTTCTGGTTTCAATACACATGTCCTATAAAAGCGGACAAACGGAGTACGCGTGGATCATCGGGTCCATGCTTTTCGGTATCGGATGTGGAAGTCATTATAAAGAGGAAAGGGTAAAAGATGAACATTAGAAAAGCAAATGGTAATGACATGGATGCCGTTGAGAGAATATACAATGAAATTCACCGGGCGGAACAAAGGGGTGAAGCACATATCGGTTGGGAAATGGGCGTGTACCCCGTCCGCCAAACGGCCGAGGACGCACTGAAACGAGGCGATCTTTTCGTACTTGAAGAGGATGGCGTCATTATCGGCAGCGGAAGTATTAACAGGGAACAAGTGGATGTTTATGAAGATGCCCATTGGAGATACAAAGCAGATCCGTCGGAAGTCATGGTGCTTCACACCCTTGCAATGGATCCCGGTAAAAAGGGCAAAGGCTATGGCAGGGCTTTTATGAAATTTTATGAAGAGTATGCTTTAAAAAATCATTGCAACTATCTGCGCATGGACACCAATGAAAAAAATAAGGCGGCCAGAAGACTCTACAAATCGCTGGGCTATGAAGAAATCGACTTTATTCCCTGCACCTATAACGGACTGGAAGGTGTCAACTTGGTTTTAATTGAAAAAGCTTTAAAATAAAATTTATACGAACAAAGAACGGCACACTTTTTTAATCAGGGTGGGCCTCTGCCCTGTAAGTGGGCTGAATGTCCATCTTCACCTATGGCATTAAAAAAGAGCAGCCTTTGTGCCGCTCCATACTTGATTTAATCATCCGTTAAGGGATGAATCTTGTCTTTTTCCACATGAATCAGGACCCGATCCCCCGACATGAGCTCCTTAGCCGATTTAAACCGGAGGCCGCATACTGTTAGGTAGTCGAAGCTGAAGGGGTTTTTGATGCGCTCTTTAATTTCCACTTCCCATTGGATTTGCCCCGGACCAAGCTTGATGTCTCGTTCATAGATTCCGAAGTAATCCCCTCTTAGGGGAATTTTTTGTCCTAAATTTGAGTCGGCCGGAATGAGGTTTTCCACGCCGAGAAGCTTGGCGACTTTTAATTTTTCAGGCCGGTGGAAAATGGCTTCCGTCGGCCCTTCTAAGATCATTCGCCCTCGGTCCAGTACGATAAGTTCGTCTGTAAATTCATAGAGCTCCACATTGGAATGGGACACCATAATATAGGGCAGTTTTAGATGATTGAGCTCCGTCATGAGCTCAAATTTTATTTGCTCTTTCAAGGCATAGTCCAGGGCGGAGAAAGGTTCGTCGAGAAGGAGGGCCCGGTTTCTGCGGGTCATGATCCGCGCCAGGGCGAGCCGCTGTTTTTGACCGCCGGAGATTTGACCGGCCCGTTGGTTTTCAATGGATTGAAGTCCGAATTGGCGCAGGAGTTTGGCGACCGCCTCTTGCGGCGGGTTTAAAATTTCCAAGTTTCCCCGGACACTCAAGTGGGGGAAGATCCCGTAGTCTTGGAATAAAAAGCCCAGATCCCGCCCTTGGGGTCACTCTAGAATTCCGGTCTTTTATCTTATCTTCTTTTTTTCATGGAACCGAGGAGGCCGCGTGCGATTTCGCGGCCGATGGATCGCGAAATGGTGCCGAGCATGGAGTCGATGCCCTTATCGATGGCAGTCTTTTGGCTGCGGCGGGATTTTTGTGCTCTTTCCGATTCTTTTCTTTGAGCTTCAAGTTCTTTCTGTCTTTCGGCTTCTAATTTTTCTTGTTCAGCTTCCGATTTTTCTCTTTCGATTCGTTCTAAGAGAACTTCGTAGGCGGATTCTCTGTCGATTGCTTCCCTATACTTTGCATAAAGGGGCGAAGACTCGATCAAAGAGCCATAGGCCTCATCGGTAAGTGTCACGAAGGAGGAGTGGGGCGGGAGGATCAGTGCCTTGTCTGCCACCGTCGGCGCGCCGCTTTCATTGGCAAATGAAACCATTGCTTCTCCGGTCCTGAGACCGATGATTTCTTCTTTTATATCCATGGATTCGTCCTGTCTGAATGTGTCTGCCACGGCGTTTATCGCCTTTAGCTCCTTTGGAGAATAAGCCCTCAGCTGATGGACGATTCGGTTGGAAAGTTGTGACGACACGGATTCCGGCACGTCGAGGGGATTTTGCGTGATGAAGAATACGCCCACCCCTTTGCTGCGCACGAGGCGAACGACTTGGATAATCTTGTCCTGTAAAATTTTCGGCGTGTTGTTAAAGAGCAAATGGGCCTCGTCAAAGAAGAACACAAGCTTCGGTTTCTCCAAATCGCCAACCTCCGGGAAATTTTCATAGATTTCCGAAAGCAAGTAGAGAAGAAGCATGGAGTAGAGAAGGGGATTTGCAATCAACTTCGTGGCATTTAAAATATTTACCACACCCTTGCCGCTTGTATCTGTTTTGATCAGGTCGTTGATATCGATGGCAGGCTCCCCGAAGAGGAGATCGCCGCCACCATCTTCGATAAACAAAAGTTTTCTGGAAATGGCAGAGAGACTTTGAGCGGCCACATTGCCGTAGGTCTTACTGATCTCGTCCCTATTTTCACCGACGAAATTGATCACCTGTTTAAGATCCTTTAAATCGATTAACAACAGCCCCTCGTTGTCGGCAACTTTGAAAATAATAGTTAAAACCCCGGTCTGCGTATCGTTGAGCTCCAAAATATTTGCGAGCATAAGGGGACCCATCTCTGAAACAGTCACCCGAAGAGGAATTCCTTTTTCGCCGTAGATATCCCACATGTTTACAGGATAATTTTTAAAATCAAAATCAGAAATCCCCAGTTCTTCAAGGCGTGAATTTAATTGATCATTCATCTCACCGGCCATTGACAGATTCGCTAGATCGCCCTTTACATCCGCAAGAATGGTCGGAACCCCGGCATCGGAGAGACCTTCTGCGAGCACCTTTAGGGTGACGGTTTTGCCGGTACCGGTCGCGCCGCTGATCAGTCCGTGGCGATTCATTTTATTTAAAAGAATATAATTTTCCGCATTCCCCTTGCCGATCAAAATTTTGTCCATGAGAACCTCCTTAATTATGTAATTTTATTATAACAAATTAATAAAAATACAGGACGAAGAATGAATAAAAAGCAAAAATCCTATCGAAACGAGTGGTATAATTAGGCTGATAGATAGTATCATCTAAACAGAGGAGGTGCATCACTGTGACATTATACAAGAGTATCTTGATCGGTCTTTTAGGTTCATTCCTTATGTTTTTGGGAGATATGACTTTATATTACGATTCCAATGATTACGACGGCAAGGACACCATGAGCAGCATTGCCGGCATAATGAAAAAGGTCGGCATAAAAAGATTGTACATTGGCGGTCTTTTAGGTCCCATAACTGCCTTTATCTATTGCATCGGCTTTTATCATATTGTTTTGGCCATGCAAGAGAAGTATTTAAGCATCGGTTGGTTTGTGTTTTTAATCAATTGCTTCGGCATGATACTGGGAGGCGCTTATCACATTCAATGTGCCTACCTCGGTCTTTTATCAAGGCACGAAGACAAAGGCGCCTTTGATGAATTTTTAAAATTTTTAAAACTCCAAGCAAAAATTGTTTTTGGAGTGATGGCTTTAGCAAACATAGCATTAGCATGGATCATTTTATTTGGATTCACCGTATTTCCAAGGTGGCAAGCCTTCTTTACACCGATATTTCTAATGATTTTTACTCCAATTGCCGGGAGATTGCCAAAGGGGCTCCATATGATTATTCGCGGAGGTTGGTTCAACTTTATTTATTTTATTTACTACCTATCTTTATTGATACACTGCATGACTATGAATTTATAAGCTATAAAGCCGGGAATTAAAATGATTAATAGGAGATAAAGGGGAATTTTATGAAACAATCACATTTTTCTGAGGACAAGAAACTAAAACCCGACTACAAAAACTGGGTTCCTAAAAGATTATTGAAGGCGAAGATCGGCGAAAGTCTGGTTTGCCTTATCTTATTCATCTTATTTGGTGCGAGTGGTGCAATTCTTCAAGGAAGGCCGAGGATCATTTGCGGCCTTATCTTAGGGATAGGATGTTTAATACTCCTATTAATAACTGCCTGGCTTGCCATCTTATACAGAACCTTTGATTACAAGGGTAAAAGAAAGCTCGCGAAAGTCATCGTCGAAGGGACTGCCGACTATGTAAAGATCCCGGACGGTGGCGTGGGCTTAGATGTGGGCTGCGGCAGTGGAGCCCTTACCATAGCCTGTGCCAAGAAAAACCCGGGGGCGATAATGGTAGGCTGTGACATATGGAGCGGGGGATACAAGAGTGAATTTTCAGAGAAGCTTTGCCGGGACAATGCCGGGGCTGAGGGAGTAGGAAATGTGCGCTTTGAAAATGGCAATGCAGTGAAGCTTCCCTTTGAAGATGAAAGTTTTGATGCAGTGACAAGCAACTATGTCTATCACAATATTTTTGGGAAAAATAAACAAAAACTTTTACTGGAAACATTGCGTGTACTTAAAAAAGGGGGCGTTTTTGTTATTCACGATTTGATGGATAAGCCAAGATATGGAGATATGAATAAATTTATCGAAAAGCTGGAAAAAGACGGCTATGAAGATGTGCAATTCATCGATACGACAAAGGGTCTTTTTATGGGTCACAAAGAAGCTATGTTGCTGGGACTTTCCGGCTCGAGGCTTCTTATCGGGAGAAAATAATAAAATACATACAAATCAGCATAAAAAACGGATGGGGTATGCGAGATGAAATATAAAGGTATTTATTTCTTATTATTTAAGGGTCCGATGAAGAAAGTTCTTATAGAAAAGTATGATAAAGCATATGCGTCAGAAATTATCAGAAAGAGCAAAAAAGTTTATCGGGAACTTGTAGAAAATATGGACGATATCGGCGAGGATAATCCCATGGCCTACAATGAGATATTTGCCCTCGTTTTTGTCGCCCCCTACTTAGCAAGCGAGAAAAAGATTCCGCCTGAAATCGTGCAGGAGATGATGCGTCGATCCCTTTACTTTGTCCGGCCATATTTTTCTCTCGTCGACCTCAATACGAAATGGGGGAAGGCGGCCAATAAGAAAAACATCCTCAAGTATTACAAATGGTACACGCCGGAAAAAGAAAAGCGCTACCCCACGTCGTTCAAAGTGGATTTTGTGGGCGAACCCTATGAGGGCGCCTGCTACTACAGAATCACTCGTTGCCCGATTTGTGCCTACACCGAGAAGCTCGGGGTCGCTGAATTAATGCCCCTGTTTTGCGAGCTGGATGATGTGATGATCAGTCTTCAACACGGCGTACTCCACAGAAAAGACACCATAGCAAATGGAGCGGATTGTTGCGATTATTTTATTACAGGGGATAAAGAATAAACCGAAAGCATGGGGGAAACCGGATGGAAGGCTGCTTTCAAGGAGGGAAAAATGAGTTTAACTTACAAGATGGCATCGACGATCGTAAGACTTCTCGGTGTCAAAAAAATATTTATTAAAAACAAAGAAGACATACTCGCCTACGCAAAGAAACAGAATGCAAAAGCAGTCTTTGATTTGGACAGGGCAATGAAGCGGGCCGAGAGGAGAAACTATTTTCTTTTCGAAAGAGAGGTCATGGGATACAGGCTACTTTCATACCAAAAAGATCAAATGCCCGCCGACGGGGCGGTTCTTTATCTCTTCGGCGGCGGCATGATTACGCAGCCGGACAAAATGGATTTTTCTTTGGCGGAACGAATCATGGAAAAAACAGGTAAAGACGTATGGTTTTTGTTCTATCCCCTCTGCTCGGAAGATGTAAAGGTGGATAAGACCTACGACGTTTGCTTTGAAACCTATCGGCGAATGACGGAAACCTATAAGGCGGAAAACATTGGCGTCTTAGGATTTTCGTCAGGAGCCGGTCTGTCTCTCGGGCTGTTTTTACACAATAATGCCTTGGGCAAGCCCCTTCCCATGCCCGGAAAAATTATTTCCGTATCTCCCGGCGGTGTTCCCGATGTCAACCTCGATGAAAATAAAGAAATATGGGAAAGGGTCAATGAACTGAACCATAAAGACATTATGATTGAGCCTACCTATTTTAAAACGGCGAGAGAGATCTTAAAGGGAGATAAAGATATCCCGGAATATATGTTAGACGAAACGGTGGGCGATTTTACCGACTTCCCGAAAACATACTTTTATTACGGAGAAAATGAATGCCTCTACGCCTATGCGGACGAATTTAAAAAAGCAATGGAAAAATACCATGTCCCATACGAAATCACTGTGGGCAAAGGCATGTGCCACTGCTATCCCTTGGTGCGGTTTTTCAGAGAAGGCAGAGAAGCGCAAGATGAAATCATTGAATTGTTGAAGTCTTAAAAAAGCGTAAATTTTTTGAAAGCATCTACGAAGGTAGGTGCTTTTCTTACGCCAAATCTCAGGAAACCTCCCATGCACGCAAAAGGCGCAGGACAATCCAAGGAGGATGCGGCATCGCAGACGTTGACCGCCACCTGCCTTTGGTGTAATTTGTTCTTTGGCTGAAGGGCCCCGTCTTGATGTATAATTATTACCGTGGTAATCTTAATACATATTGAAATTCGGCGCATCTCCAACGAGGATTGGCTTTTGCGAAATAAATGACTTAAACCGGTACGAGGCGGGATAGAAGGAGACAGGGAATGAATGTATTATTAGTGGCAAGCAGAATCATTCTGGCGGCCTTTTTAGGGGCGATTATCGGCATCGAGAGGGAAACGAAACACAAAGCCGCCGGCTTCCGAACCCATATTATCGTCAGTGTCGGTGCCTGTTTAATTATGCTCATAGGTATCGACGGCGTGGGCAAAGTATCCGGCAGCGGAGGCTGGGATGCCTTAAGGATTCCCGCCCAAGTGGTCAGCGGCATCGGCTTTTTAGGTGCCGGCACCATCCTTCAAACAAAGGATGGGATATCGGGCCTCACCACCGCCGCCACCTTGTGGCTATCTGCCGCCATCGGACTCGCCGTGGGAATCGGCTATTATGAAGGCGCGATTATAGCGACCGTCGTTTGTCTGGTGACCTTAATCTCACTCATGGGATTCAGCGATGCGCTCAATGAGCGAACGACAGTGTCTTATATTATGGTATTTAACAGTGCGAATTTCGACTGGGGCCGCTTTTTGAATTACACTTCCGAGAAGGGCGTGGAAGTGAGAAAACTCGATATCATTGACGCGGGCATCGAGGACGAAACAATCATTGAAGCCACGTTAACTTTTCATAAAAATTACGACATCGATGAATTTTTCGAGATATTAAAATTAGATTCCTGCCTGCAATCGGTAAAATTGAGAAACAAAGAAAATAAAATCAATAGTAAATGAAGCGTGAAGACAAAGGGTCTTTAAGGTTTTAAATCTTAAAGGCCTTTTTCTATGCCGAAGGAGCGATGGATATAGAGTAGCATCGGACCTTATTCACGTTTCGATATTTGATATTAATAATGAAGGAAGAGGGTATCTTTTAGAGTAGGTACAAATCCATGTGATTGAAAGGAAAATGAAATGACCAGAAGCGACAACGATAGGAACATATTATTAAAATCCCAGCAAGGAGAATTGGATGCGGTCCTTATGTATCAAGCCCTTGCAGAGGTAGTGAAAGATACAAAGGACGCAGACACCTTTCGAAAGCTGGCTGCAGAAGAAGGTCACCACGCGGCCGTGTTTCACGGACTTACAAACGAAAATTTAAAGCCAAAGAAAACCTTGGCCATCCTCATGCCCATTCTTTATAAGATAATCGGAAAAAAGAGGCTCTACCCGCTTATCGCAAAGGGAGAATACGCTGCCGCCGAAAACTACGCGCCGGTTGTGGAAAAATTTCCCGTGATTGAAAGCGTGAGAAAGGACGAAACTCGACACGGCGATACTGTCGCCGGTCTGCTTTAAGATTTATAGAGGATGAAAGAGCGAAGCACTTCAACGGATGAATGGGACCCAAGTATCATCTTTTTAATTGATGAGCAAAAGAAAGAAATACAGATACTTCCGTGATCTACGTGAAACGGAATCAGGGCGAGCAACTTGAATCATTGTAAGATGGTCAATCGTCTTGAAAAATTGAGTTAAGGCTAAAAAATTGTAGCAGCAATGGCTTTTGGGATTTTAATAGCCGTAGAAGCCATATTTTATGTGGAAGATAGAAAGGCGTGGAAAGATTTCGTGCACTGTTTCCGAAATTGGACGAAAAATCAACCCCAGATCACCAAAAACGTTGCTGAAACAACATACTTTGGATCTGTTTGCGTTTATGATTAAGAAAAAGAGAAATGAAAGGAGTTATGGACATGACAAAGAAACTTGATTTAAATAAAACGGTCTTCGAACTGACACAGGAATACCCGGAACTGGTCGATATTATGGCGGGACTCGGGTTTACTGAAATTACAAAAAAAGCCATGCTGTATTCCGTGGGCAAAATGATGACCATCCCGAAGGGCGCAAAGATGAAGAACATCTCCATGATCGATGTGGTGACCACGCTGATGCGCCATGGCTTTGAGCCCGTGGGCGATATGCCGGATATGGCTTCGGTTACGACGACGCAGGGGCAGGAAGAGAAAACAAGCCATCCTTCTGCGGACCGCAGGGAACAATTGAAGGCGTATCTGAAAAGGCTCGGCGACGGAGAAGCCTTGGAAGATGTGCGGGCGGATTTCGTTCGCGCGTTCGGGGAAGTGGAAGCATCCGAGATTATGGAGGCGGAGCAGGCGCTTTTGAAAGAAGGCACGCCCCTCAGCGAGGTGCAGCGCTTGTGTGACGTGCACTCGGCTTTGTTCCACGGTTCCACCACGGAAGAAAAAATCGCCAATGCCGAAAGGGAAGTGGAGGCATCGGCCATAAGAAAAAAGGCGCAGGCGGTTAAGCAAGAAAAGAAGGCGAAGACGGCGGCCCTGGAAGCCATCACGGGGCATCCTCTGTACACCTTCAAGAAAGAAAACGACGCCTTGTCGGCGCTGCTCGCTGAATTTAAAGAGCACAGAGATGAATCGCTCCTTCCAAAAATTCGCGAGCTTTCGATTCATTACGCCAAGAAAGGCGATCTGCTCTACCCGCTGCTCAAGGTTCATTACGAAATCTCCGGTCCTTCCGATGTCATGTGGACGGTCGACGATGAAATTCGCGACGCCCTCGCTTCCCTGGTCAAGGAAAAAGAACATGACGACGCATGGAACGCCCGCCTGGATGCCGCACTTACCCGTGCGGAGGAGATGATTTATAAGGAACAGAACATTCTCTTTCCCATCTGTGCGGTTAATTTTACGCAAGAGGAATGGTACGGCATTTATCGGGATGCCAAAGATTATGCTGGCTGCTTCGGCGTGGAACAAAAGACGTGGGAAGAGGCCGAAACTATGGCGCAAGCGGCGGCGGCCGTTCGGGAAGGGGAGATCGTCATGCCGGGCGGTCGCCTGAAGATTGAGGAGCTGACAGCCCTTTTAAACACGATCCCCATGGAGATCACCTTTGTCGATGCAGACAATATCAATCGCTTCTTCGACGAAGGGCCGAAGGTATTCAAGCGGCCCCTCATGGCGCTGAACCGCGAGGTGTTCTCGTGTCATCCGCCGAAAATCGAGCCCATGGTTCGTCAGATCATCGATGATTTCAGACACGGACGTCGCGATTCTGTGGAAGTATGGATGGAAAAAGAAGGGCGTACCATGCTGGTTCGATACATGGCCGTGCGGGACAGGGCCGGCAACTACCTCGGCACCATGGAATTGGTTCAGGACATGATGTTTGCAAAAGACCATTTTCTCGGGGACAAAGCCTGATTTTACGCAACAAAAAAGAATCTCTGTCCCTATCATGGACAGAGATTTTTTTTGACATGTTGTACATTCCGCATTATCATCACATATCTCGTGAAGGTGTCCGGACCATGTGTTTTAGGCGATCGTCGAGCAAACAAATGATGCCACAAGGTATGCAGAGTTCTGTGCGCTGTGACTTCCGCTTTCCTTGCATGGGATCAACCGTTTATCTTACGGATCGATCCTTTCCTCCAACCATTCTTTCAAGACAACGGCATGATTGTACTTCTCGTCTTTTGCACCGTACAGCAGAGTTACCTGTTGGTCCTGTGCTTTTTGCATGCACAAATTTTTGAATTCTTGTGACGCCGGGTTTCTATTCAATTCCTGTCTGTAAAGCGCCTCAAACGCATCGTATTTTGCAGGATCATGAGAAAACCATTTTCGAAGCTCCTTTGATGGAGCAATTTCCTTTGCCCATAAATTGATTCCGGCATTTTCCTTTCTTATGCCCCGCGGCCAGAGCCTGTCTACGAGCACGCGGAAACCATCGGTGTCCGCCGCCGGCTCATAAATGCGCTTGCATCGAAACTCATTCATCATGTGCGACCTCCTTCAACAGGAATTCATTTTTGCGGTAGGCAATAAGCCCTTCCGCCTGCATTTTCGAAAGTTCATTGGACATGGCACTGCGGTTGACGGCGAGGTAATCGGCAAGCTGTTGCCGGTTAAAGGGAATGGTGAAGTGTGCGCTTCCGTGTTCCAAGGCTTGCTCGGAGAAATAAGACAAGAGCCTTTCCCTTAGAGATTTTGAAGCCGTATGCATCATGCGGGAAGACATGTTCAGATTTTTTTGAGCGGAAATGCGAAGCATATTCTGAATGATGCGGTTATGGTAGGCGCATCCCTTCCGGCAGGTCGTCATTATACTCTGCATTTTCAGAAAGATGATAGTGGTAGTTTCGCAGGCGACCACATCGCACAGGAGCTCTTTTCCGGGAATGGCCGCGTAGTTTTCCGCAAAGACCTCCCCCTTACCTACATGCCCGAAAATAATGCTGTTACCCCAATAAAGGTTCACGACGATATTGACGCTGCCGTGTACCACAAGCCCCATATCGGTGACAGGCGATCCGGCTCGAAAGATGACGTCGCCTTTTTGAAATTTCCGCTCATAGGCGCCGAGACAGAGAAGAAGCTCTGCAATTTCGTCTTCTCTAATGCCCAGAAAAAGCGGCGTCTTCGACAGAAAAAAAGTGTTCATAAAAACCTCCGAAGTGTTGTCATAACAACGTACCTGTTGTCACGATTTTACTATAATACAAGTAGAAAAGCGAGAGAGGAGGAAAAAGATGAAGGACATGAAGGGCAACGAAAAGAAAACAGTCGGCGAAGTCTTTTCCATCGGAAAGGAGAATCCGCCGATTCCGGGATGCACCGTCTCAAAAGCCTTCGGCGGCGATAAGGGGATCATCTTTTTTTCCCTTGCGAAGCATACGGATATCAGCGCAGAAATTTATCCCTACCATAAACTATTGATCGTGGCAGAAGGCAGCGTGGCGGTTTACGGAAAAGACGGCTTTTCGCAAGTAGTGCGTGCCGGGGAAAGCATCTTAACACCGACGGATGTCCCCGTGGGCATGCAAACGACAGAAGGCAGTGTGTATACGGAAGTGTCCGTAGGAAAGGAGAGCACGATGAACGAATTAGTTAAAGCAGGAGAAGTTTTTAGGCTGGAAGACCTTGTTCCTTATGCAGAAGGCAAAATCGTCAACATGGACGTGGTCCACAATGACAAAATGAAGCTTGTGGTTATGGCCTTTGATGAAGGCACGAGCCTTTCGGAGCACGCCGCTCCCGGCGAGGCAATTGTCTTCGCCTTGGACGGCGAGGCCGTGATCGGATACGAGGGGCAAGAGCATGTGATTCACGCCGGCGAAAATTTTCACTTTGCCAAGGGCGGCCTCCACTCGGTAAAAGCCACGAAGAAATTTAAGATGGCGCTTCTTCTTACCTTGGAATAAAAAGAAAGGGAGATGAAAATTTATGAAGTATCGAGTAAATGATCAATGCATCGGATGCGGACTTTGCGCAGGGATTTACCCGGAAGTTTTTCGATGACCGATGAAGGCATGGCCAGGGCCATTGAAACAGACGTACCTCCGGAATCGGAAGCGGCGGCAACGGAAGCAAAGAACAGCTGTCCCGTAGGTGCAATAGAAGAAGCATAGAGTAGCCCGCACTGCGTCGAAAGATACGATCATTCGTTTCCGGTGTGTTCGAATCGACGCCGGACGCGCTTATGTAAATTTTTGCAAATGGATGAAAAAAGTTAGGTGAGATACCCTAACTTTTTTCATGGAATAAACGATTTTTATGGAGCGCGCAGGCCGAAACACATTGACAACCATCGATGTACTTGATAAAATGCCGGGGACATCGATGAATATCGATCTTACTTTCTGCAGCAAGGGGGAAAAATAAAATGAAGGATTCTTACGGGGATTACGTCCTCATGTTAAAAACCATTTCCGAAGAAACGCGCTTAAAAATAATCGACATGCTTTCCTGCGGCGAACTGTGCGCCTGCGATATTTTAGAAAAATTAAGTATTTCGCAGTCCACATTAAGTTACCATATGAATTTATTGACGAAAAGTGGGCTTGTGGACGGACGAAAGGACGGCCCCTGGATGAAATACACCTTGAATCAATCCAGAATATCTGAATTAAAAGCATTTCTCGCGACGATTACCACGGCAAAAACAGATTGTATCTGTAAATAAGATGAAACGGTGATTTATGAAAAAGAAAGTTGCATTTGTCTGCGTGCATAATTCCTGCAGAAGCCAAATCGCTGAAGCCTTGGCTAAGAAATTAGGGAGCGATGTGCTGGAGGTGTATTCAGCCGGCACTGAAATAAAAGAGGAGATTAATCCGGATGCCCGACGGTTGATGATGGAGATGCATGGTATCGACATGGAAAAAACGCAAAAACCCAAATTGATTCAAGCAATTCCGCCGGTGGATGAAGTGATTACCATGGGATGCAATGTCGTATGCCCGGTTTTGCCCTTTTCCTACAAAAGTGAGGATTGGGGCCTGGAAGATCCCACGGGAAAAGGCGATGAAGCATTCATAAACGTGATCCGCAGGATCGAGGAAAAAGTGATTGAATTGATTAAAAGGGCCGAAGAGGAGGGGGAATAATATGACGGAAGAAAAAGAGATAAGCTTTTTCGAGCGAAATCTTACATTTTGGGTTTTAATATGCATGGTGATTGGAATTTTCATCGGGAAATTTCTACCGATCATTCCAAACACCTTGGCTCGATTCGAGTTTTACAATGTATCCATTCCCACGACGATCTTATTGTGGATCATGATTTATCCCATGATGCTAAAAATTAATTTTGCCGGCATCAAGGGAATTAAAGAGAACCCGAAAGGCTTGTTTATCACCTGGATAGCCAACTGGGTCATTAAGCCGCTATCCATGTATTTGATTTCTCATGCGTTCTTTTTTGGTGTCTACGAAAAATTCCTGCGCCCCGATTTAGCCGCCGAATACCTGGCGGGTACCGTGTTATTGGGTGCGGCCCCCTGCACCGCCATGGTCTTTGTATGGAGTAAGTTGACAAATGGGGACAGTGCGTACACCTTGGTTCAAGTGGCGTCCAATGATCTGATCCTTCTCATTGCATATATACCGATTGTAAGTTTTCTGCTGAATATGAGCAATATCACCATTCCGTGGGAAACATTGTTTTTATCGGTTGTCCTATTCATCGTCGTGCCCCTGGTGGCAAGCATCGCCACAAGGCGGTATATTCTGACGAGAAAAAGCGAAGCGTACTTAGAAAAAGAATTTATTCCTCGATTTGATAAGTATACGATGGTCGGCTTATTGCTCACTTTAGTGATTATTTTCTCGTTTCAAGGGCATCACATTGCGGAGCAACCGATGAACATCCTACGCATCGCCGTCCCCCTTATCATTCAAACCTTATTTATCTTTGCCATAACCTTTGCCATGGCACATCTTGCGAAATTGCCTTACAGTATTGCGGCGCCCTGCGCCATGATCGGTGCTTCGAATTTCTTTGAACTAGCCGTCGCCGTGGCGATTTCCCTGTTTGGTTTATCGTCGGGGGCGACCTTGGCGACGGTGGTCGGCGTTCTGGTGGAGGTTCCCGTCATGTTGTTCTTGGTCAGAGTGGCGAATTCAATGGAAAGTAAATTTGCAGATTAATCAAGTAAGGAATGCGGTTTGTTTTTCATCATGAAGAGAAAGAATGAAAAGATGGGATTCAATTATTCGGCGGCAAAAGCGGCGAAGGAGCCAAGCACTTTACGCCCGTACGCGACAAGAAATGTTGCTAATCTATGAATAGAAAAGAAATAAAACAAAACGCTCCGGAATAGGGAATCAACCCAAACCGGAGTGTTTTGATTTTATAGAAGGAAACAAGTTTGCGGTTTATTTATTTTCATCGGCACTGGATTCGGGCGATCCGATGAAGTCTGCGCTCTTTGCAATGGCTTTTAAGGTTTTAAAAACCGTAGAAGCCATATTTTTTTTGCATCACGTAGTGCGACAGCTTTTATTGGGGAAAGATTGTTTTTAAGTACTTACGACGAAGTGGTCCATAGAAGCGTTTTTTCTTATCCTTTCACGCCATTTCTATACTATAATAAAGCAAAGAGGAAATATTTTTTTAAAAGGAGGCGATGACATGAAAAGAAGTTCGATGGCGTTGATGTTCTTTTTGGCGGCGGCACTCCTCGCAGGATGCGCCAATCACTCTGCCGAGTCCGGAAAGGAAAGTGCGAAGCGTGGGAATGGGGCGGCGAATGATACCGCTTCAAAGGCAGTGGCCCAATTAAACCCTGTGAAAGGCGCGACGATCGGATCCGTTTCTTATTATGTGGAAGACAGAAAGGTGTGGAAAGATTTCGTCGACGAGAAGTACGCGGCCTTTGCAAAGCGGGAGGATCGCGGCCTCCACGTGCCGCGGATTCTATTGGATTCCGAGGACGCGGCCGGGGCCAACAAGCGGATCGACGACATGGTGAACGCCATGAATGCCACCTACGAGAAATATGAGAAGGAAATGGAAGGCAACGATCCCGGAATCTGTGCTGCTTTTTCCGCCTATCAAGACGAGGACGTGCTAAGCGTCATGATCGAAACTTTCGATCTTTGGGAACAGGGGCCGGCTCATTACACCGTGTTTAATTTCTCCCTTCCCGACGGCAAGTTCATCGACGACGATGCCCTTATGAAGCATTTCGGCGTGGCGAAGGGCGAGCTGTTGGGACTCATCGAAAACAGCTTGGTCGAAGCGCAGGCGAAAGAAACGAGCATTTATTATCGAGACAGCACCGATTCGTCCTATTTCTACAATCCGAACCACTACACCGGTTTGGTGCTTAACAATCTCTGGGACAAAGGCAAGGCTCCGGATCAACGGATCTATATCGACGAAGTGGGCGCGCCTATGTTTGTCTGCGCCCAATCCATCGACCCGGACGTGGGACTGTGCCCGTCCCTTTTAAAACTGAGGGCCGACAAATTTGACGCAGATCCCATATCCGATGTTTATGTAAGAATGGCGAGAAAACTCGGCGTCGATCCGGCCGATGAAAACCACAAGGCCTTCATCATCCACCTGGGCGGTGCCTTTGACGAAGGGAGCTTGAAAGAGACCCTGGCGAAATTACACGTTTGGACAGGCGTGTTCACGAATTGGGAAGATCCGAACATGCTTCTTTCCGTGAAAGAGAGCGAGGGCGCAGGCAGGCCCCATCTCAACGGCGAGGAATGCTACCTTGTGATTCCCAAGTACAAGAACGCCTCTGTTTGCCTCAAGGAACTTGCGGTTTCAGAGGGCGGAAAGCTGAAGGAAGTGGACAATCCCTCTTTGGATACCCTTGGAACCACCGGACCCACCTTTATTTGCCAAAACATCAGCGACATCGCCCCAAACGGCAAGATCACCATTCGCTACAGAGACGATATTACGGCATTTTCTCCCTCCATCAGCTTGAAGGACGGAAGTATGACGCTCCCCGATGAAGTCACCGACGCGGAGGCCGTTCTCCATTGGAAGGGTCTCGTGGAAAAAGACGGCTATTCCAACATGATGTTTGAACGCTTCATGTCCGTCATGGGCAAGGGCTAAGAATGCCTCGGGCATGAGAAAAGCGGCGATTGATGAAAAAGCAAATGCGTAAGAAAAAGAAATTGCTTCTTTTGTGTGTCCTGCTGTGTATTCCCATTCCCTGCGCCGGCGAAGAGGGGGCCCTGTCCTCTTATCGCGCTGTTTTGTACTCCTACACCCGCTACCGCCTGTTGAAAAACGGCGGCAGCTACTCTACCACCGGTGCGTTTACGTTTTTCTCCTTTAATTTTTTGTAAGGATCTGGGAAGCGGAATAGCCATGGGCGATTCTATTGTTGTCGCGAACCCCTTACTTTGTGTTATGATAAAGGCGTCATCGATCCCATGGGGTCGAAACAGAAAACGTCTTTTGTTGAAACCATGGCTCTAGAATAAGCGTGAAAAAAGAGAAATAAATAAAACAAACCTCGACATGGTGATTTATCCCTGCCACGTCGGGGTTTTTCATTGGCCGTGTGCCATGGAATTCCCCTTTCGCGGGCTTCGGCGGAGCGGGGATAAGTATCGATGCGGAGGTAGATTTGTTAAGAGAAAAGAAAAAAGCCATAGTTATGAGTATCCTCGCCATGCTTTTGTGGGGGAGTGCCATCCCCTTAATTAAATGCACCTTTGTGGAGCTGGGCATCGGAAAAACGGACACGGGACTGAAAATATGGGTGGCGGGCATCCGCTTTTTGCTGGCCGGTTTTTTGACCATGGTCTATTTTAAAGTGAGCGAAAAGGGGCGGAGGATTGAATTTAAGAAAGTGAACTGGAAATTCGTCGTGATCCTGGCTTTGATCCAAACGTCCCTTCAATACATTTTTTATTATGTGGGCCTTTCCCACGTGGCCGGCGTGAAATCCTCGATTATTCAATCCACCAATGCCTTTCTCGTGGTGTTGATTTCAGCGATTCTGATCCCCAACGAAAAGGTGAACCCGAACATTCTCATCGCCCTCGTGTTGGGGACTCTTGGCATCATTATTTCCAATGGCCCGGCGGAGGGCACAGGCGGTGTGCGTTTTTCCGGGGAAGGCTTTGTGCTCATCGCCACCACATTAAACGCCCTGGCCTCGGTCATGATTCGAAAATACGGAAAAGGCGAAAATTCCTTTATTCTCACGTCCTTTCAATTCATCATCGGTGCCGTGGTGCTTATTCTTTTGGGGCACACACTTGCCGCGAGACCCCTGGCCCTCACGGCAAAAGGCTGCCTCATGATTTTATACGGCGCTTTTATTTCGGCGACCTCATTTTCCATGTGGACCTGGGTTTTGCAACACTACCACGCCAATGAGTTCGGCGTCTACAAACTGTTTATACCGATTTTCGGCTCCCTTTTGTCCGTCCTCGTGTTGGGAGAGGCATTTACCCTAAACATGGCCGTGGGACTGGCACTGGTGCTCCTCGGCTCCTTTATCTTAAACAAGAAAAAAATAAAATTTGGGAAATAGAAAACGAATCGATATAAAAATACCGGCGTCAGATTTTATGCTGACGTCGGTATTTTTATGTACCCTCAGGATAGAACCGCATTTCCCCCTCGTCATTACCTGTTTAAATGGAATAGGAAGCCGTTCTAAAATTGACAAGGGGTTTACGTCGTCATAACATAAACAGTAGACATGAAAGGTAGAATGGGACCAAGGAGGGGAGTCGGATGAAAAAATCACGCAGCATGGCTTTGGTGTTCAGCCTGGCCTTTTTTTTCATCGTTTCACCGCTATGTTCTGTAAAAGCAGCCGGAAAAATGCTTCCTTCAGGTTTGGCGTATGGCGACCTTCCTGCGGCAATCGAAGCATACGTCAGTAATCACGAGAAAACTACTTGTGGTCTGAACGTGATTGTTTACGATCGCGACGAAACGATCTACGAGAATTCCTTCGGCTACGCCAACAAAGAAAGCATTCTTTTGTCGAATGCGAATACGGTGTACGAATGGGGTTCCATTTCCAAACTCATGGTTTGGGTCAGTGTCATGCAACTTTACGAAGAAGGGAAACTCGATTTAAAGGCAGACATTCAAAATTACTTGCCTGAGGGCTTTCTTACAAATTTGCGATTTGACAAGCCCATTACCATGATCGATTTGATGAATCATCAGGCCGGTTTTCAAGATACATATTTTATTCAAACAGCGGATATTTTCGAGTTGACGTCTCTTGAAGAGGCCTTGAGGACAAGGCAGCCGAAGCAGGTTTATGCGCCGGGAGAGCACACGGCCTATTCAAATTGGGGAGCAGCCTTGGCGGCTTACATCGTTCAGCGGATTTCCGGCATGGATTATGTAAACTATGTTCACGAGCATATCTTTGAGCCCCTTCATATGGAGCATACCTCTATCAGCCCCACTTACGGCGACAATGAATGGGTGCATAATAATCGATTGAAATTGAAATGCTACGATTCCGACGGCGAACCCATTGGCGGCGCCGGACTTTACTATATATTACTCTATCCCGCAGGCAGCGCAGCGGGTACCGTCGGTGACCTTGCGAAATTCGCCCGGGCGCTTACCCCCGATGAGAAGCGTCCTTCTCCATTATTTAAAAAGCAGGCGACGTTAAAAGAAATGGAAACGCCGACGGGTTTTTACGGATCGACAGATGTGGAAAAAAATCTCCATGGATTATTTGCAAGCTATTACGGCATTGAGACCCTCGGCCACGGCGGAAACACCTTCGGTTGCTCCTCCATGTTGCAGTTTGACCCTGTCAGCGGTGTGGGGATGGTGCTGGCGACCAACCAAGCCCATGAAACCATCTATAATGACGACATGTATGAGTTGGTTTACGGAAAGTTTGCCGACTCGACGCTCGCCCGGATGAAAAGAGAGGTACCGAAGGGTCTTTTGCTCAATACCCGCGGACTCATTGAAGGGCCCCTGTCTTTTTTGGGAGCCATGGGCGTGATCACCTACAGTGAAGAAGATTTGGACAATTGGTGGTACGTAGAAGATAAAACGGTGGAAACGCCCTTTTCAGACTTTACCATATCCACGGTTCAGGCCGTGGCCAATGTGTCGTGCATGGTTTTTTTCATCCTTGCGGGGCTCTACGGATTGGTAAAAATCGTCGGCGGACTTATCGTAGATTCCTTAATAAAGAAAAAGCGCCATGTTTCCACCGATTCGCTACGAAAGCACGCCTATGTCTTGTCGGGGTGGATGGCCCTTGCCCTTGCGAATCTCGTCATTCTTTTTGCGCGACTGAGCACCGGATACAGGACGGGGGACATCGGAGGCCCGGTATCCTATATGATCCAAAGCGCATTTTTCGGCGTATTGGTTTTGCTTATGATCATTTCTATGTTGTCGGCACGAAAAAATGCGTACGGAAATGTGACAAAGAAAGAACGAAGGAAATTTCTCATCACCGTGCTTTTGGCCATAGTCCAATGCATGGTCATCGTCATCTTTGAAATGTATAAATTTTGGGAGATCTAAATGGGTAGGTTTGATATTCGTATAGCTAGCTATGACTTACGGAAAATAAAGAAGCTAATTCTCACGACTTAAGAGGGGACGCATGAAAAAAAGAGCGAACATTTCTATTGCAAGAAAAGCGGCATTTGATATTTTATTCTTTATACTTATGATATCGGCCGTCGCGTCCCTTTACCTGATCCTAAGTCACGGTGCCGGATACTATCAAGAAGGCGTGATCGGTTTTATTTGCGATTTTGTGCTTCGAATATTTTCTATCCTTATTGCCGCCATTGTATTGGCAGCGGGTTATTTTATAAAAGAAAGAAAAAAGTCCGTCGTGATTTGGTGGATCTGTGCGATATTTTTTCCGATTGGCGTATTTTGTTTATTAAAAGCGCCAATCCTCGATTTGCCCTATATCAATTCACCTGCATCGATGCGACTTAATAACGTCACCTTCGAAAGAGATAACAATTATGAATACTCCACCATGTACAGACTTTTCGGATATACGGATACAGATGCGATCGAAATATTCGAGATAAATTTTCAAACTTATGATCGCGAAAAAGAAAAATGGCAACCCGGTGAAAATGTATTGGCCGATGTAAGCTATCTGCCGCATACAAGCATATTAATGGAGCTGAATACGGCAAAGGGCGATGGCATGGGAAGCGACAACTGATGTGGACCATGAATCGCAACTTAGAGGAAAGGATATAAACTTCAGACATTCGATGTCGATGAGGAGGAATGACATGCACGACCTGTACAAGAGAAACGAACTGGCCTTTGCCCTGTTGTGGATCGTCGTCTATTGCGCGGTGACCATGACCCTCCGCGGGCAATTCGGCGACGAAAGCATCTACCTGCTCCTTTCCCTAGCCGCCATGGCTGCGGTAATCGGCCTGTGGATGAAAAAATACGATTTACAGGGAAAATACGGGCTGAATGCATGGCCGAAAGGAAGCAAAAAATACCTCTACTTTCTCCCCATGTGTTTCTTGGCCACGGGCAATCTGTGGAACGGCATCGCCCCCGCCTATGGCGGCATCGCACAAGTATGGGCGTGTTTGTCCATGCTCCTTATCGGCATCATCGAGGAAGTCATCTTCCGCGGCTTCCTATTTAAAGCCCTGGTGCCGAGAGACGGCCTCCTGAAATCCATCGTCATCGTGGCCGTCACCTTCGGCATGGGCCACATCATCAATCTGCTTACGGGACAAGGCGGACCCGAGACCGTGGCCCAGATCATCTTTGCCGTGGCATGGGGCTTTATGTTCACCATCGTTTTTTATAAGAGCAAGAGCCTTTGGCCCTCGATCCTGTTCCACGGCTTCATCAACGCAAGCTCGAAATTCGGCATAGAGACGACGAACATTTTGTGGATCTACATCATCGCCACGGCGGTTATATCCGCGGCCTACTGCGCCTATCTGCTGAAGATAAAAGATGAAACAGAACCGAACGAGGATAGGGACTGAGAAAGCCGCAAGCTCATCGACTATAGAAGCCTTCCATATAAAAGAGAGAACCGGCGAGGAGACTCTCAAACACAGCCCTTACGAGGGCTTTTTTGTTGCATGAGGACGATAGAAGCGAAATTGCGAGCGCCCTATTCGACTAAAGGGACATTTTTCGCATTCAAAGGTGAAAAAACGGATGATAAAGTTATAATGAAGAGAAAAGAAGGGTGAAGGAGGGCGTTATGGAATCTGAAAACATGAACTTTTTTGACGATCCATCGGGCGAGAAGAAGATCCATACACTTCACATCGTAAAGGACGGAGAGGAAGATGATTTAAGCATCGATAAAATCTTTAACAAAGAAAAGTACCAATATTTTATCGGCGTGACCTATTCCGTTTCACCTGTTTTTGTCAATAGATACTTAAAAGACTTTCAATGTGCGGAAATCGTCATTGGCATGAATAACGATCAGGTCAAGGGCGCCATGAACGCATTGGCCAAACACCTGAAGGACACAATTTTAAAACAGATTCAGGGGGAACCCATTCAATTTTATGAAGGTTTAAGTATGGGGTCGAAGTTTCAATTGGATCGGGGTGGAGAATCCGTACAAAAAAGTGTCGTTCTTTGACAAACTTTTCGGTCGCTAGTGCAGCCTTGTGAACCTCGTCGAGATGGGGCGGAGGATCGGAGAAAGTGGCAGGCGATTTTGATGGAGGGAAATTTTATGATAAACTATTTATGTTAAGTCGTAATTTTTAACAAAGGAGTTTTATGAATAAAAAAACAAGAAGCATAATTTTCGCCTACGTCGGCGTCCTCACCGGCGCCGGCCTGGCCAGCGGGCAGGAGCTCATGCAGTACTTTCTGTCCTTCGGTCTTTCGGGCCTTTACGCCATCGCCGCCGTGGGCGTGTTGCACGTGGTGGTGGGTGGCATTGTCCTGCAATTAGGCAGCCATTTCGTCGCCGAGAGCCACATCGACGTCCTCGACGAGGTGGCCTCCACCGCCGTGACGAAATTCATGGACTACGCCCTCATCGTCAATTGCTTTTTAATGGGCTTTGTCATGATCGCCGGCGCCGGATCCAATCTGAATCAACAATTCGGATTGGCGCCCTGGATCGGTTCCCTTCTGTGCACGGTGCTCATCGTCGTCGTGGGCATGTTGGATTTCGACAAAGTGGCGAAAATCATCGGGGCCTTCACGCCCCTGGTCCTGGTCTTTACCTTGATCGGCGCGGTATACACCATGGTCAAGGCCACGCCGGATGCCGCGTTTTTGGACGCACTGGGCAAAAGCCTGCCGCCGGCGCTACCCAACCTTCCCCTCTCCACCATTAACTACTTCGGCCTCTGCATGATCAGCGGCATTTCCATGGCCTTCGTCTTAGGGGGCAGTAAAACCGACCCGGCCGAAGCCCGCATCGGCGGCATGATCGGCGGCGGTCTCGTGGCCATCCTGACAGGGCTCGTCGGCGCGACTCTCTTTCTCGACTTGGGAATCGTAAAAGACGCGGACATTCCCATGCAGACCGTGCTGGACAGCGTGCACCCCGCCATGGGCCTCGCCATGTCCGTCATCATCTTCGGCATGATCTTTAACACGGGCATGTCCCTTTTCTACTCCGCCGCGCGGCGCTTCTCCCACACAGAAGGCAGCTTTAAGCGAAACCTGATCCTCTTCACCTTGGCAGGCTTCGGCTTATCCTTTATGGGATTTAAAAAACTCATGGCCATCCTCTATCCCATCTTAGGGTATTTGGGACTGATCCTGATCCTTATTTTAATCGGCGCTTGGATTCGGGAGCGGAGCGAAATAAAATCCGAGATTAAAAAAAGGAAAAAAATCACTCGATTGACTCGAAAGAAATTAGACGACGATCTGGAGTTTAGTAAAAAAGACAAAGAAAAACTGGATCAACTGGCCGAATCCTCCATTATCGAAGACAAAAAAATCAAAGAAGCCGTGGCGGAAGAAGTGTCCGAAGCATTGGAAGACGAAAAAGACGAATAGTTCCCCGTCATGGAAGCCCCGCGACGAGGACAAAACACCGGAAGCATCTGCGAAAGTAGGTGCTTTTTTTATGGAGGTGGTTTTCAAAATTCCCGAGCGGTATAATCAAAGCGACAACGACTATCACTAAAACGAGATGAAAGGAGCACAAAGGATGACGCTGAAACAATCCATCCTCATAGGCCTTGTGGGCGCATGCCTTATGTTTGCAGGCGACATGACCCTATACTACAGTCGCGACGATTACGACAGCAAAGACACGATCAACAGCATTACCGCCATTATGAAACAAGTGGCCGTCAAACGGCTATACATCGGCGGCATCATCGGCCCCATCGGCGCTTTTATCTACTGCATCGGCCTGTACCACATGGTCCTGGCCTGCCGGGAACCCCATGAGACCATGGGACGCATCGTCTACCTCATCAATGCCCTCGGGCTCATGCTAGGCGGCGCCTACCACATTCAATGCGCCTACTTGGGCCTTTTGTCCCGCCACGAAAGCCAAGGCGCCTTTGATGAATTTTTTAAATTCCTGAAATTCCAAGCCATTATCACCTTCGGCATCATGGCCATAGGAAACGTGGCGCTGAGCGCCATGATCCTCTTCGGTGTAACCCTATTTCCCCGCTTCCTGGTGCTGTTGACCCCGGTCGTGCTTATACTCGTCACACCCCTGGTGGGGAAACTGCCCAAAGGCCCCCACATGATTATTCGCGGCGGCTGGCTCAACATCATCTACATCATTTACTATGTCTCCCTCTTTATCTGCCAAATACTTGAATGAAAAGTGGATAAAGACATTGATTGACGATAAAATAGATGCAAGTATTAGCTTTATGTGACAACATGAGGAGACTTGGGTCAATAATTGAAGTGAAAATTAGGGCAAGCCTAAATTGAATGTGTATCGATTCTAATAGGTGTACTTGATCGAGATAAGGACATGAATAAAGAGAAATCAAAAAGAGAAATGATTCTTTATCAAAGTGAGGATGGCTCAAGTAGACTTGAGGTAAGATGAACAGGTGAAACAGTATGACTAAATGTTCCTCAACTGATTGATTTGTCATATGTGCCTTGCTCAAATATCTTAGAGCCTGTTTAAAATATATATCTCGAGAAGAAATTAGATAAAGAAAAAACTTATCGGAGATTCCGACAAGTTCAAATGGAATGAAATCGAGAGGTTAAGAGAGAAATCATCTACTAAAACCTAGATAGGATCATTTCGCTCGCCTAGCGAATTCAATCAACGTCTTTATTCATTTTTATATGTCATTGGAAGCGTAGTGTGTTTCTGATCAATATCGTTTACTCTAAAGCATTCGATCGGGCGGGATGTTTTAGTCGATAGTAGGTCGTATTATATGGAGAAGGCAGAGGAGAAAAATGAACAACAGCAAAAACTTTAATCTTTTTCTCATAGATGGCGAAGTGACGGGCAGAATAAAATGCACCTTATCGAATTGGACGGGCCTCGCATATAAAATTCCCAGATCTTACTTGGATAAAAGTAAAGATAGACAAGACTTAAAGCAAAGTGGCGTCTATTTTCTATTTGGGAAAAATGACGACGATGAAGACGAGGTGTATATTGGCCAAGCCGGAATTAGAAAAAACGGAGAGGGCGTGCTGTTTCGAGTGGCGGAGCACTTAAAGGATGAGACGTATTTTTCGGACGCGGTGATGCTAACAACTCAAAATAATTCCTTTGGTCCCACTGAAATTTCTTATTTGGAGAATAAATTTACCAATATGGCCGTAGAAACGGATCGATTTAAAGTTAGAAACAACAATGATCCGAATCCGGGGAATGTGACCGAGGAAAAAGAATCGGAACTTGAAGACTTTATCGAGTATTCAAAAATGGTTCTCGGCGTCTTAGGCTATAAAGTTTTTGTGCCGATTGTGGATGCAAGGCAGCAAGAAATGTCGGAGGAAAAAGCACTCGAGAAACAATATGATTTGTTTTTGTCCAGAAAAAGCAGGAAATCAAATCGGCGGATTGAAGCCAGGTGCAAAAGAACCGGTGAAGGCTTTGTCGTACTGAAGGGCAGCATGATTGAATTGATCGATTCGCAGGCGATACCGAGATCCATAAAAGAATTGCGGGATACCTGTAGAAAACATAATGAAATACTGGACGGAAAGCTATGTAAAAACTATTTATTTAACAGCCCTTCCTATGCCGCTGCCTTTGTTTTAGGAACCAACGCAAATGGGAGAACCGAATGGAAAACGGAAGACGGTAGAACCTTAAAGGAATTGGAAGAGGAAGAAGCGCAATAATACCTTTTTGTCGGATAATAAATTGGATAAGGAGAAAGGAGGGCGCGGTATGGGTGAATTGATTGAGTTTCCCGATGTGAAGCAATCAAGGGAGACGGTTCGCAAGCTCAAACAGGATCTGGAGGCGCTTCTTTTGGAAAGGGAGCATCTCCGGAGCGTGGTTTGTGTGAATATTCAAAGGGAGTATACCTTGATTTTCGGCGGCCTTGAATATCAGCTGTACAAAGCGTCCTGCGATTACCTTCGTTTGCGCAGAAAAAAGGACTTGATTCAGGCGAAGAAGAATCGTCGGGAAAGGATCGATTTAAAGGCCGTGGAGGCACAGCTGGATGAGGAATTTCTCCAGTACAAGAAAAAGTTGGACGAAAAGATGTCGGAGATCAGTCAGGTACTGAAGGACTCGGCCAAGGAATTTTTGTCGGAGGAGGAGACGAAGGCGATTAAAAAGCTCTACAAGCAGCTGGTGAAGTGCCTCCATCCGGATTTGAATCCTTCCGCGACCGAGGCGGAAATCGAATTATTTTACCGCGCCACGGAAGCCTATAAGCGTGGCGATCTAAAGGCCTTGCGCCTGATCGATGCCATTGTGGAAGGCAGTGAGGCTGAGGACGATGATTTATCTTCCGCTGTTGCCTTGGAAAAGGAATCGGAGCGGCTGGAAGGCTTAATCGACGGGGTGGAAAAGGACATTGAAGGGATTCGATCCAATCCGCCCTATACTTGGCGAATTTATTTGGAAGATGAGAAGAAAAAGGCGGAGAAATTGCGTCAACTGAAAGAGGAATTGGCGAATTTCAAAACGGCCATCAAGACCCAGGAAGCGTACATTTGTGATTTAATGGGGGATGTGCGATGAATCATTTGGCAAAGGGCGATCAGGGCGCGCTGATTAAGTACCTTCTACATAATGAAACGGCCGTGCCCTTGCCGACGCCTTTCGAGCGAGACATTTATCTTTTCGATACCTATGTGGCAGGCACGACCCATATTGAGGGAATTGAAGCCCTGGCCGCTTCGCTTCGGGACGGGGATCGGTTGGTTTTTTACCGGGAGCCTGACAACCCCCACGACCCTCAGGCGATTCGCATCGAGACATTGGAGAAGAAAAAGATCGGCTATGTTCCCCGGCGGGACAATGTGGTTTTCTCCCGCCTCATGGATGCAGGGAAGCTTCTTTTTGCAACGGTTGCCGAAAAGGAGATGCGGGGCAACTGGCTAAAGATCGACATCAAAATTTACCTTCACGAAAGTTAAGGTAGCCGCCGTTCATTTGAAAAACGCAAAAAAAGACCCTTGCGGCCAATGTGCCACAGGGGTCTTTTGCGTTAGAGTCGATCTTTATTGATTTCCCGCACTTTGAAGCAGGCCACGTATTGACCGGGGAGGATTTCTTCCATTTCGGGGTCTCTTCCGCGGCAGGTATCGTCGCCGTAGGGGCAGCGATCCACGAAGCGGCAGCCGGGCTTCATGTTAATGGGGCTCGGCACGTCGCCTTCCAGCTCGATTTGCACGCGCTTGCGTTGCTCGTCGGGATCGGCGATGGGAATGGCCGATAGAAGGGCTTTCGTGTAAGGGTGCAGGGGATTGGTGTAGAAGTCTTCCGTGGTGCCCACTTCCATGAGCTTGCCTAAATACATGACGGCGACGCGGTCGGAAATGTAGCGAACCATGGAAAGGTCGTGGGCGATGAAGAGCAGGGTGAGGCCCAGTTTCTTTTGCACGTCTTTCAGAAGGTTCACGACTTGCGCCTGAATGGAAACGTCCAGGGCGGAGATGGGCTCGTCGCAGATGATGAATTTGGGGCGCAGGGCCAGGGAACGGGCGATGCCGATTCGCTGTCTCTGTCCGCCGGAGAATTCGTGGGGGAAGCGGAGGCTGTGCTCGGCGCTTAGGCCCACCATTTCCAACAGCTCGATGACGCGCTCTCTGCGCTCTTTTTTATTGCCGATGCCGTAGATGACCAGGGGCTCGGAGATGATTTCTTCCACGGTCATCCGCGGATCCAAAGAGGCATAGGGATCTTGGAAGATCATTTGCATTTCCTTGCGGTGTTCCTTCATTTCCTTGGGGCTGAAGTCGTAGATGTTTTTTCCTTCAAAGACTACTTCGCCGGCGGTGGGTTCGTAGAGGCGCAGGATGGTACGCCCGGCCGTGGATTTGCCGCAGCCGCTTTCGCCGACCAGGCCGAAGGTTTCGCCTTTGAAGATGTCGAAATTTAATCCGTCCACAGCTTGGAGAAAGCCGTTTTCTACTTTAAAGTGTTTGGACAGGTTCTTTACCTGCAGAATGGGTTCATTCATGTGTCAACTCCTTCGCTTTCGGATAGGAGGGGTGGTACTTCCAGCAGCGGCAACGGTGGCCTTCGCTGTGTTCGATAAATTCGGGCTTTTGATTTTCGCAGATGCGCATGGCTTCGGAGCAGCGATCGTAGAAACCGCAGCCTTCCGGCGGTTTGTAAAGATCCGGCGGCGTCCCTTCAATGGCGTGAAGGGTTTCTTCCTTGTCCATGGTGAGCTGGGGCACGGCGGCCAAGAGGCGCACCGTGTAGGGGTGCTTCGGCGCGGCGAAAATTTCGTCCACCGTGCCCTCTTCGATGACCTCGCCGGCATACATGACGATGACATCATCGGCCATGTCGGCGACGACGCCCAGGTCGTGGGTAATCATAATGATCGAGGCGTTAATGTCGTCTTTCAGCTTTTTCATAAGCTTTAAGATTTGCGCCTGTACCGTCACATCCAGGGCCGTGGTGGGCTCGTCGGCGATGAGCAGCTGGGGGTTTGATGCCATGGCGATGGCGATCATGACCCGTTGGCGCATCCCGCCAGAAAATTCGTGGGGGTACTGGTTGATCCGCTTTTCCGGATTGGGCACCGATACTTTTTTCAGCATGTCGATGGCGAGTTTTTCGCCTTCTTCTTTGGAAATGTCTCTGTGCCGCTTCACGCCTTCGACGATTTGCGCTCCCACTTTCATGGTGGGATTCAAGCTGGTCATCGGGTCTTGGAAGACCATGGCGATTTTGTTTCCGCGAATGGCAGTCATTTCTTTTTCCGTCTTTGTCAGGAGATCTTCGCCGTCAAAGAGCACTTTGCCCGTCTTGTAGAGGGCCGGCGGTTGAGGCAACAGCCGCATGACGGCGTTGGCCGTGACGCTTTTGCCGCAGCCGCTTTCGCCGACGATGGCCAGGGTCTTTCCTTTTCCTACGGAGAAAGACACGCGGCGCACCGCTTCCACTTCGCCGAAGAAGGTGGCGAAGGAGACGGATAAATCTTGTATCTCGAGAATGTTGTTTGTCACAATGCCACCTACTTTCTAAGTCTCGGATCCAGGGCGTCTCTCAAACCGTCGCCCAGCACATTAAACGAGAACATGATAAGAGAGATCATGAGGGCAGGGAAGAAGATTTGATAAAAGAGGCCGATGCCCATGACCCCGAGGCCGTCGTTGGAAAGCACGCCCAAGGAAGGTTGGGGCGGTTGCAGACCCAAACTCATGAAGCTCAAAGTGGCCTCCGAGAAAATGGCCCGGGGCACGGTGAGGGTAATGTTGACGAGAATGGGACCCAGGGTGTTGGGAATAATGTGTTTCTTTAAGATGTAGCCTTTGTCTGCCCCAAGGGAGCGGGCCGCGGTGACGTATTCGTTTTCGCGAAGCTGTAATACCTGTCCACGGACCATAATGGCCATGGGCACCCAGCCTGTAATACTCATGGCGAGAACCAGGGTAAAGAGACTGGCCCCTTGATCGTTGGATAACATAACCGAGATCAAGATAACGATGAGCAAATAGGGGATGGCGTAGACCACTTCCGCAATACGCATCATAATGTTGTCCACGCGGGAAGAGGCCATGCCGGCGATACCGCCGTAGGTGACGCCGACGACAAAGTCCATAGCGGCGGCCAAAATTCCGATTAAAAGGGAGTAGCGGATCCCGTAGCAGACGCGGGTAAAGAGGTCGCGGCCCAATTCGTCGGTGCCGAAAAGATTCACGCGATTGGGCTCCATATTGAGCCGGGCGTAATCTTGGGTGGAGTAATCGAAGCCCACAATGGCGGGGCCGACGAAGGCCATAATCAAAAGCAGAATAATCGTAATTAAGCCCACCATGGCCAATTTGTTTTGGCGCAGACGGCGGAAGACGTCGGTCCAATAGCCGATGACCGGGCGGGTAATGCGTTCCTTGTTGTCGTCTTTTCGAGCCGGCGTAAAGAGCGAGGGATCGATGGGGTTCATTGCGGATTCGTTTTTCATCGTTTCCCTCCCGTCAGTTGAATTCTCGGATCGATGATGACATAAAGAATGTCCACGATCAAGAGCAGAATGATCAATACAATGGAATAAAAGATCGTCGTGCCCATAATCAGGGTGTAATCCCGGTTGGTAACCGAGGAGATCAAGAAGTTGCCCAAGCCGGGGACCCCGAAGATTTTTTCGATAACGAAGGAACCGGTTAAAAGGCCCGAAAGGGTGGTGCCTAAAGTGGAGACCACAGGCATAATGGCGTTTCGTACGGCGTGGTTCATAATGACCTTTAACTTCGACAGGCCCTTGGAGCGGGCGGTACGAATGTAGTCTTGGCCCAACACTTCCAGCATGGACGAGCGCATGAGCCGCGCGCTGGCCGCAATGGGCATGAGGGCCAGTGAGAGCGAGGGCAGTATGGAGTGGCTGAAGGTGCCCCAGCCGCTAATAGGTAGCCACGCCACCTGCTTGGCCACAAACTGCACAAGCAGGGTGGCAAAGATAAAGCTCGGCACCGAGATGCCGATGATGGCGAGGATCATGGTGATGTAATCAGGCAGTTTGTTTTGGTATAAAGCGGCGATACTCCCCAGGGCAGGGCCCAAAATAATGGAGATAATAAAGGCCTGCAAACCGATTTGCGCCGAGACGGGTGCACCGCGCTTGATCATTTGGTTAACAGTTTCGGCTTGAGACTTCATGGACTTGCCGAAGTCGCCTTTGACAATATTTTTTAAGTAAATAACGTATTGCTCGCCTAGGGGCTTATCTAAACCATATTGTGCGCGCAAGTTTTGATACACCTGTTCCGGCATTTTTCCTTCTCGCGCGAAGGGATCGCCCGGCACGGCGTGCATGATCACAAATGTAATGGTGATGATGACCCACATTGTGACAATTGCCATGAGCAATCGCTTCAACACAAATTTTTTCATCGTGCGTCCTTTCCGTTTTACATAAAATGGAACCGAGATGAACAATAGAGAGAACCGCCTTTCGGTTCTCTCTATTATTATCCCTGTCATTTAATTGAACTTGGGTTTATTATTTCGCTTCGATATCTGCGTAGATAAATCTCGGATAAGCGAGAAGCGGTTTATAAACGCCGGTGACATTGGGCTTTTGCAATCTAGGTTGCGTGTAGAAGTAAACGGGGATGACGGGCATTTCTTCCATCATGATCTTTTCTGCAGCCTTCATGCTGTCCATACGAACCTTTTGATCGCCGGTGGAGGAAGCCTTCTTCAAGAGGGCGTCAAATTCCTTGTTCGACCATCTGGAGTTGTTTTGCGGATTGTCGGTCATAAAGAGATCCAGCATGGACATCGGGTCTTTGTAGTCGCTCATCCAACCGGCACGAGCGATTTCAAAGTTACCGGCCTTACGGTTATCCAGTAAGACTTGGAATTCCATGTTTTCAAGATTCAGCTCAACGCCGAGTTTTTGCTTCCACATTTCTTGCAATGCTTGAGCGATCTTCTTGTGCGCTTCATCGGTATTGTAAGAAAGGGTGCAATTCTTGAAGTCTTCCATGGTCATGCCTTCTTCTTTCAGGCCTTTTTCCAGAAGTTCTTTTGCCTTTGCGGTATCTTCCGTAATGAGGTTGCCGTTGGCTTCACGGAAATCCTTCTTTGTATCGTCGTTCAAACCGTAAGGAATGATCCCTTCAGCCGGCATTTGGCCGCCTTGGGTAATGTTTTCAACAATGGTCTTGCGGTCAAGGGCCATAGAGAGGGCCTTGCGGACATTGACATTATTGAAGGGCTTCTTCGTGGTGTTGAATTCGAAGTAGTAAACACCCAGGTCCTTACCTAATTCAAGTTCGGGATCCTTGGATTGTACGGCCTTTGCCGTAACAGCCGGTGCCGGTTGAACGAGTACATCGTATTCGCCGCCTTCGTATTTTTGGTAAGCCGTGTTGTCGTCTTCCAAAATGTCGAATTGAAGGCCGTCTAATTTGACCTTGTCGGCTTCATAGTAATTGTCGTTCTTAACCATCTTGATGTTTTCTTTGTGGTTCCATTCCGTAATCTTGAAGGGACCGTTGGAGACAAATTCCGTGTTTTGGGGATCTTTTGCCCAGTCGGGATTTGCACTGACGACCTTTTCATCCACAGGAAGCAAGGTGTAGAACGCGGTGATGTCCAAGAAGTAGGGGGTCGGAGCCTTTAATTGAACTTCAAGGGTCTTGTCGTCTAAAGCCTTAATGCCGACATCGTCGATGGAGCCTTTGCCGTTAAAGTATTCTTCCGCACCCTTAACATAAGTGGTGATTTGGAAAGAATAGTCAGAAGCTAACTTCGGATCGATGACGCGTTTCCACGCATATTCGAAATCCTTGGCAGTCAACGGATCGCCGTTGGACCATTTCAAGCCGTCGCGCAGCTTAAAGGTGTAGGTCATGCCGTCGTCGGAGACTTCGTAAGATTCAGCTTGTGCGGGAACCAGTTTATCGTTTTCGTCGTAGCGCATCAAACCTTCAAATGCGTGGTAAAGGACGAAGGATTCGTGGGTACCCTTTGCAATGGCCGGGTCCAAAGTGCCCGGTTCAGATTTGTTGTTCGTGCGTAAAATCTTTGTTCCGCCGGACTCGCCGGAAACCTTTTGGCCTTCAGCATTCTTGTTTGCGCCATTGTTTGCTGCGCCGCCACAGGCTGCGAGCAACATGACACAGGCGATGAGGACCGACAGTAGTCGTACCTTTTTGTTTATCATGTTCTCCTCCTTAAAAAATCAAATGCGTGCATGGGATCCGAAGATTCCTATGTACCATTCCAATTATAATATAACGTTTTACTTTAGTAAATGAATTTGACGACATTGTCGGATTAAATTTTAATTTAACAAGCATAAAATGGGAATAATGCGGGATAATGAGGGATTTATGGTGCGCGGAAGGTGGATAGAAATAGTTTTCGTGGCACCATCTCAAAAGGCTAATCGTTTTGTTATAATACGAATAGAGAAAACCAGTGTTCATTATTCGAAAGAATGATCAGGACAATAAATACAAGTAGTAAAAAAGTTGGAACTAAGCAAAGGCTTTGTGACGTAAAGAGAAGATACGATTAAAGAAGTATCTTCGTAGGGAGGATTTGAATGGATCAAAGAAAAAAAGCAGCTCTACAAGCGGCGAGTCCATACAACGCGATCATCACAAGGGAACAGTTCCTGTTTTACGAATTGCGGATTACCGCGAAGCTGCTTAATGAAGGCTACAAACCGGATGAAGCTGTGGCGCGCATTGTGTCGGAAAATTTATTCCAATATCCTACGGAAAAATCGATGCGAAGAATGGCACTCGCATCGTTGCGGCGACTAAACGCCCTTGGCGACGACACGCTTGTAGAAACGATTGCAACACAGCCCTTTGATGTGGCGAAACAGATCTCCTTATACGCCATGATGAAACAGCATCGTTTAATTTGGGATTTCATGATTACCGTCATAGGCGAGAAGTATCGGTCGTCAGATTTTACCTTTGGAAAAATCGATGTGAACAGCTATTTCCTTCGCTTACAAGAACAGGACGACTGGGTGGCAACCTGGAGCGATTCCACATTGCAAAAGCTAAGGCAAGTCATCACGAAAGTACTGGCAGAGAACCAATACATTGACAGCGTTCGTGGGACAAAGCTTAATTTAGTATGGATTCATCCACCACTCGAAGCGTCGATTCGCAAGAGCGGCGACGAAATTGCCCTATCTGCATTTAATTGTTTCTCATAAGGAGGTAAAGCCACGTGCGTGAACAGGAACTAAAGGAACGACTCGATAACCTTAGAGATTTAATGCAGAAGCCGGAATTTCTTGAGGGAAAAGGGCTAAGCAATGAGGTAAATATAAGAATCTTTTGCTACGATCCGTCTGAGGAAATGATGGTCAGACATTTTATTGAGCAGATAAGGGCTGATCAATCCATGGACTGCCACCTGATCGTGTATAACCTGTACGAGGTATTTCTTTCAATATGCGAAGATAAGCGCATTGTTGAAAAGATACCGGCCATGGAAGATAAAAAGGGGACAGAATTTATCCGCGATCAATTGAGCCGCCTGGCCAATAATTCTGCCTTTGTAGAGAAGATGAAATACGAACCCCATCAGGCCGGGGACGTGATTCTCATCACCGGCGTTGGCGATGCATTTCCATTTATTCGCGTTCATGATCTTCTAAATGCCATGCAGCCGGAATTTCCCGATGTGCCGATCCTGGTGCTTTACCCGGGCAACTACGACGGCCGGGACGTCCAGCTATTTAATTGTTTGAAGAAAAATCCTTATTACCGCGCGTTTAATGTAATTTAGAGGAGGACGTAAATGGTTATAGAGCAATTATTCCAAAAGGACATCAATCGTAAAATCAACGGCGTCGTTAAAGTCGGTCAAGACAGGGACGATGTACTCGTTCAGGAATTAGATGAGTATGTTATTACCAAGGATCTAAAGAAGCACTTTATCACCTTTTTTAATAATTACGGCGAATCCTTTCACGAAGAGACCGCCGATATTGGCGTTTGGATCTCCGGCTTTTTCGGAAGCGGTAAATCTCACTTTCTAAAGATGCTCTCTTACCTCTTGGCCAATCGTGAAGTGCAAGGCGTACATACTGTGGAGCGATTTCGAGAAAAGTTTGCCGACGACCCGGCTACCTTTATGTTAATCGACGCCGTTACCAAAGGGCATACGGACACCATCCTTTTCAATATCGACGTCGAAGGCTCCATCAATAAAGACGAGACGGCAGTGCTCCGCGTATTCGCAAAGATGTTTTACAATTATCTCGGCTTTTATGGTGAAGATCTGAAGGTGGCGAAGCTGGAGCAGTTTGTCGAAAAGAAAGGAAAGACAGCGGAATTCCGTCGCGTATTTGAAGAAAAATACGGCAGCCCCTGGATCGAATCCCGAAATACCTTCGTATTTTTAGAAAATGAAGTCGTCGAATCGATGGTCGACGTCTTGGGCATGAAAGAAGATGCGGCACGTAATTGGTTCAACGGAACCGAAACCTCGGAGATGAGCATCGCACAGCTCGTAAGCGAGATGAAAGAATACGTCGACGCGAAACCCGACGATTTTCGCCTTTTATTTATGGCCGACGAGGTAGGCCAATACGTCGGCGGCGATACGGGGCTTCTTCTCAATCTACAATCCTTGATCGAAGAAATCGGCAGCAAATGCGGCGGAAAGATTTGGATCGTTTGCACCGGGCAGGAAGCCATCGACGAGATCATCAAGGCGCGGGAGAACGAATTTTCTCGGATTCAAGCGCGTTTTAAGACCAGACTTTCATTAACGTCGTCTTCAGCCGACGAAGTCATTCAAAAGCGCATCTTAAAGAAAAAGCCCGAAGTAGAGCCCCGCTTAGAGCAGGTCTATAACGAAAATGACTCCGTGCTTCGCAATCTTTTCAGCTTTACCGATGCCATGTTGGATATCAAGGGCTACACGGGGGCACAGGATTTTACCAGAAACTTTCCCTTTGTCCCCTACCAATTCATCATCATGCAGAAAGTCTTTGCTGAAATACGCAAGCATGGCAACTCCGGTAAGCACCTCTCCGGCGGGGAACGTTCCATGCTCTCCGGATTCCAAGAAGCGGCACAAAAGATTCAGGATAGAGACGAATACGCCTTGGCGCCCTTCTACCTATTTTACGACACGGTCCACACATTCCTCGACAGTACTATTCGCCGGGTTATAGAGCGGTGCCAGAAAGCGGCAGATAGCGGCGACGGCATCGAGCCGCAAGACGTGAATGTATTAAAGCTCCTATACCTTATACGCTACGTGGACGACATTCCCGCAAATCTAGATAACATCGTCATCCTCATGGCCGACGACATTCGTCTCGACAAGATCGACATGAAAGAAACGGTTCGCGATAGTTTAGGGCGCCTTCTCAGCCAAAACTACATTGGACGCGCCGGCGATATCTATAACTTCCTTACCGACGAGGAGCAGGACATTCAACGGGAAATTTACAAAAATATCATGGTCGACACCTCGGAAGTGGTTCAACGAATCGGCAATATAATTTTTGCGGACATTTACACGACGAGAAAATATCGTCACGGCAAGTACGATTTTTCGTTCGATAAAATGGTGGATACGACAATTATCGGCACTGCGACCGGCAGCATGCAACTTCGCATTTTAACCGTAGCAACCGACGCTTACGAGAAGAGCGAAATACACCTCAGGGCTGAATCCATAAATCAGGCCATCGTCGTGCTTAGCGACACGCCTTATTACGAATCCCTGGAAAGGGCCATGAAAGTGAATAAATACGTGAATCAGCGGAATGTATCTCAGCTTCCCAGATCCATACAGGCTATTATTCGCAATCATCGGGACGAGGCCATAAAAGACGAATCCACTGCAAAAGAGGAGTTGAAAAAGGCCATTGTCGGCGCCACCTTTTATGTAGGGGGCGAGCGAATCGAAATTAAAGGCGACGACGCAAAGAGCAAGTTGGATCAAGTCTTGGACTATTTAGTGACTCATGTTTACAAAGAGCTCGGCCTCATTACAAAAAATGCCGAATCCGACGCCGACGTGCGAGCCGTACTGCAGGGAGTAGGGATGAACGCTTTCGAGGCGGAACAAAGAGAAAATCACGAAGCGGCCGCAAAAGTGGAAGAATATTTGGAGATGCGAAGCGTGACCAACCTTCCCACATCCATGGCCGACATCCAAAGCCGTTACCAGGCAATTCCCTACGGCTGGAGAGAAATCGACATCGCCGTGGTCGCCGCCATGCTTATCTATGATCAAAAGGTCACCATCAAATACGGGGGAGAAACCATTCAGCCGACGAACCCGAAGCTTCCCGATATGCTTCGCAAAAAGAGCGAGATCGGAAAGACGCAAATTGCCAAGCGCCAGGTCATTGCTGCGGCGAAGATGCGTGAGGCGAAAGAGCTGCTCCGGGAATACTTCGACATGATGGACGTTCCCGATGATGAAGATGGCCTCATCAGATCTATTGTCGATAAATTTGAAGAGCAAAAGGCCCATGTGGAAGAACTAAACGAACGCTATAAGGGGAAAAAGTACCCGGATCGCCAACTGGTGGAAGAGGCCCTTCACCTTATAGAAAATATCCTTTCGCAACGCAAAGACAATGTGGCACTGATCAATGGATTGATCGACAGATCGGGCGACCTTCTCGATAATAAAGACGATATGCAAGACGTCGAAGGCTTTTTCAAAAATCAGGTGCAAGTATTCGATGCCGCCATGGAAATGGAGGCAGAACTAAAATACGATCGAAGCTACCTTAAAGAAGATGATGAAGCCAACGGAGCACTAAACGAGATTCGAAAGATCGTCGTGGTGGATGGGGAAAAGAGCAGCGTCTATCGTCGCATACCCGAGTTAAACGGCCTGATGGATACGGTGATGAAGGGCCACGACAGACTTCTCGAGGAAAAGCGGGAAGAGGTGCTTGACATCATTCGCCAATGCTTAGAAGAAATTCACACATTGGCCAGCGACGCTCCCGAGGCCAGGGCAATCTCCAGGCGGGCAGATCATTCATTCGACGAGAAAAAGAAGCAAGTAAAAGAGCTGAAAAGTTTACAACTACTCGACGGTTTGAAGCCACAGATATGGAACTTAAAAGATGATATCGTCGGAGAAATGGAAGCCAAGAAACGGCCGGCAGAGCCTGCGAAAGAAGAAACAACGGAGGCAGCCGATGAGCCCCGCGGCTACAACGAACCAAAGAGAAAGATGCATACCATGTATAGACAGAGCTTTCCGTCGAAAACCCTCCAGAGCCGGGAAGACATTGATGCCTATGTAGAAAGAATAAGAGCACAACTTACCACCATGTTGGCGAACTGCGACGGAATCGAAGTAAAGTAAGGAGACGGGAATGGACAAAAACGCGATAAAAAAATTCGCCACAGAAGCGCGGCGGGAACTCATGGCCCGGGTGAGCCAAAGGGCGCTGCTTTACGGAATTTCCCCGGAGACCGCGGCCAATCCCGAGGATGATGTCGTAGAGGGCCGCTTGCTTTCTTCCATAGAAAAAAGACAGCGGGCGGCATTAATCGAAGCGATCAAAGAAAAAAGCTACGATCAAGTCATGGAAGAAGTGGCCTATACTTGGTTTAATCGCTACTGCGCCCTGCGCTTCATGGAAGTCAACGGCTACCTCCCCAGCCGCGTGCGCGTATTTACCGACGAGAACAACGCCTTTAAACCGCAAATTCTCGCCGAGGCCATTCACTTGGAGTTGGAAGGGCTCGATAGAGAAAAAGTCTTTGCCTACAAAGAAGCCGACGCCAACGACGATCTCTATAAATACCTGCTGATTACCCAGTGCAACGCTTTAAGCGGCGTGCTCCCGAAGATGTTTCAAAAGATCGCCGATGCCACCGAGCTCCTCTTCCCGGACAATCTTCTTCGAGAAGGCAGCGTCCTTCACCAAATGATTGAGAACATACCCGAAGAAGATTGGAAAGATGCCGTTCAGATCATCGGCTGGTTGTACCAATACTACAATAGCGAAAAGAAAGACGAAGTTAATGCTGCACTTAATATAGATAAAGTAAAAATTTCAAAGGAAAATATTCCCGCCGTCACCCAATTATTTACGCCGGATTGGATCGTGCGCTACATGGTGGAAAACTCCCTGGGCCGCTTGTGGATGGAAGGCCATCCCGACGAGGCGCTGAAATCCAATTGGAAATACTACTTAGAAGAGGCGGAACAGGAACCGGAAGTGGAGGAGGAGCTCGAGGCCATTCGCAAAGCTTATAGAGAGATGAAGCCCGAAGACATTCGCTGCATCGATCCCTGCTGCGGCAGCGGGCATATTCTCGTCTACCTCTTCGATGTCCTCGTTCAGATTTACGAATCCTACGGCTACAGGACCAGAGAAGCGGTAGCGAGCATTGTGAAGAACAATCTCTACGGCCTGGACATCGACGAGAGGGCGGCGCAGCTGGCCTATTTTGCCGTGATGATGAAGGCGCGGCAATACGACCGGAGCTTCTTCAACCGGGGCATTCAACCCCACGTCCATGCCATCGAAGAGAGCAATGCTGCGGATCCCCACGCCGTAGACTACTTCTGCGGCGGCGACGAGAAGCTGAAAGACGCTATGGAAACCATTATAGAAGAACTTCACGACGCCAAAGAATACGGCTCCATTATTTCCGTAAGCCCACAGGATTGGGAGGGGCTCTATAATCGCTTCGAGGACATAAAAGGAGAAGTGGACCTACGGGGCGAAGCGGCACGGAAACAGCTGTTGCCATTAGTCGAGATCGCCCGGGCATTGGCGCAGAAATACGATGTAGTAGTGACCAATCCGCCGTATTTGAGAATCAGTAATTCTTCCCAAAAAATCAATCAATACGCAAAAACATTCTATCCCACTTCTAAATATGATATGAGTACTCTTTATATGGAAAAGACGCTCGATATGTGTAATGGAACAGGCATAATGGCAATGATAAACATACCAGTATGGATGTCAAAGAAAAGCTTTAAAGAGTTGCGTCATCGCATATTGGCATGGCATACATTTGTAAATATGCTCCATTGTGGGAGGGGTATATTCGGGTCAGATTTTGGTACAACTGCTTTTGTAATTAGGAGAGCATATACGGATGGCTATGCGGCTGTATTTCATAAATTATTTGATGAAATGGGTGCAGTAGATTCGATTGACCAGAAAGAGAAATGGTTTTTTGAAAAGAAAGGGTATTTTGTTGCGAAACAAAATAAATTTTTGAATATCGCAAGCTACCCCATTGCATATTCGATGAGTCTAGGATTGCTAGAAGTTCTAGACAAAGAAAAACCACTAAAAAACTTTGCTTATCCTCGTAAAGGCCTTACAACTGGCGATAACGATATTTTCGCTCGCTTGTGGTATGAGGTCGATGAAAAGAAATTCAGTATGCTCTCGAATGGGGACAAATGGTTTCCGATGACCAAGGGTGGTGATTTCCGTCGATGGTATGGAAATAATGAGTATGTCGTTAATTGGGAGAATGATGGGGATGAAATAAGAAACTTTAGGGACGGAGAGGGAAAGCTCAGATCATGTCCTCGAAATGTGCAGTTTTACTTTAGGGAAGGAATATCTTGGAATGATACGACTGCTAAGGGAAAGATTGCATTTAGGTATCAGCCGGTTGGCTACATTTCGAATGCATCAGGTCCATGTGTTTTTGCGGATGTGGATTTAATGTATCTTTTTGGTCTGTTAAACTCTGTAGTATCGCAAAAATGTCTCGAAGTATTGGCGCCAAATATGAAGTTTGAAGTAGGTCAAATGGCACTTGTCCCTATTATAAAAAAGCCCTCAATAAGGATAAATAAGCTTGTTGAAAATACAGTTGTAATAGCGAGAACAGACTGGGATTCATACGAAACCTCATGGGATTTTAAACATCATCCGTTTCTTCGCAAGGGTTCTACTATCTCCGAATCTTTTAATCAATGGAAGGCCGAATGTGAAGATCGCTTCCTCCAGCTCAAAGCAAATGAAGAAGAGTTGAATCGCATCTTTATCGACATTTACGGTTTACAAGACGAGCTCACGCCGGAGGTGGCGGACAAGGACATTACGGTGTACCGGGTATTCGACACGAAGGAGGATGTGCCGGAATCCATGGCGGGAAGCAGGTATATCCGCACGAAAGAGGACGAGGTCGTCTCCTTTATTTCCTATGCTGTGGGCTGTATGTTCGGACGCTATTCCCTAGACGTGGAGGGCCTGGCCTATGCTGGCGGCGATTGGGACGAAAGCAGATACCTCTCCTTCCCGGCGGATAGGGATAATATTATTCCCATTAGCGACGATGTTTATTTCGAAGACGATATTCTCAGCCGCTTCGTGAAGTTTGTGGAAGTGGTTTATGGAAAAGACACGCTGGATGAAAACCTGAAATTTATTGCCGATGCTCTCGGCGGCAAAGGCCAGCCAAAAGAGGTCATCAGAAATTATTTCTTAAATGGTTTTTATGCAGACCATTGTTCAAGATATTCTGTAACAGGTTCTGGAAAGCGGCCCATTTATTGGCTCTTTGATTCTGGCAAAAAAAATGGCTTTAAGTGTTTGATCTATATGCATCGCTACAGTCCCGACACCATCGCCCGCATTCGCACGGACTACGTCCACGAGCAGCAGGCCCGTTACCGGAGCGCCATAGACGATCTGGAGGCGCGGATGGAAAAGGCATCGCCGAGTGAGCGAGTAAAGCTCAGCAAGAAGTTGAAGGCGGTGACGGATCAGGCCAAGGAAGTTCAGATTTACGAGGAAAAAATTCACCACTTGGCGGATCAGATGATTGCCATGGATTTGGACGACGGCGTGGTGGTCAATTACGCCAAGTTCCAAGATGTGCTGGCGAAGGTTAAGTAAGGAGGTGGCAGCGTGGCCGGTATGGACAAGGTGAGCCCGAAAGGGCGAGAAGGTGGCTCGGGCCATTTAGATACGATTATTCGAGATTTAAACAAGCGATTTGCTGCGCCTCTGCCGGAGTTTTACAAGCGTCGAATTATTTTCTGGCACGACGATGAAGGGGAATTTGCGGATCAGCTGGGCGAGTTTCAGTTGGAAAACGCCAAGCTCTTGGTGCTTACGGGCACGAACAATTTTGCGGCGAAAAAGCGGTTATGCGTCGAGGATGTGACGAGCCATTATTTGGTTTACTGTCCATTCCAATACGGCTCTTTGGAAGACAACTGGCTATTAAATCTGGAGCTTTACAGCGAATCTTTCCGGGCGGATTTGATTTCCATTTGGATGAATGAGATGAATTTACCGGGATCGCCTGAGCTCCGGAAGTTGGTAAAGAATTACAGGAAATTTTTTGCCGCACAATCCAGGCGCGCCGCCTTTACCAAGCTTAATCACGGCATAGCGACGGCGCCTCAGCTGCATTTGGCCGTGATGGCGGCGATCTGTGGCACGGAGGATGTACAGCCCAACACCATCATTCGAGCGGTGATCCTTGCCGGGGCTCTCTTGGAATCCAACGAGGTATATAAGCGTCTCGCTAGCTATGGAGCGGAGGAACCTTTCTGGGCTCTCGTCAAGCAGGTCTCCGGCTACTCCGATGGCGATGACGCATCCATTGAGGCCATGGTTTCTCATATTTTATTGACGGCGACGACGCGAACCTTGGCCGTGGATTATTTGGCGGGCTTGGATGATTTTATCTCTACGCCTCACCAAGCCTGGTGCTACGATTTTGTCTCCGATTGGTTTAGGAGGGGCGATCGAGGAGCCCTGGCCGAAACGACGCGGAGGGTGGAAGATGCGCTTAATCTGAGACAGCGATTCGATCGGATTCCCTTGGACGATTTGACGACGACGGAGGTGTTTCCCTGCGTCGACGAATGTATTTTAGCTCGGCTGATGAAGGACATTGCCAATCATCTGATCGATGGGGAGGGCATTGTGAAGATGGTCGAAGGGCGCCGCACCTTGGCGTGGTATGAGGATGTGGCGTGCTATTACGAGGGCATTTATGAAGTGGCCAAGATGCAGGACTTTTTCTCGGACCATGGGGAAGGCTTCCATACCGCAGAGGCGAAGGCAATCTGGAAAGAATACACCGAAGATTTCTACCGCATGGATTCTTTTTATCGCCGGTATCACATGGCTTTTAGAAAGAGCTTCACTGTGGACAACGATTATTTGGACGATCTCTTTAAGCAGGTAACGGACAAGGTGGAGGGTCTTTACACCCACCGGTTCCTTGGCGAGCTTGGAAGAAATTGGTCCGATGTCTGTGCCGATGAGCTGGCTCAATATGGGCGCATTGTGGATGTGCCTCAGCAGACGGGCTTTTATAATCAGTACGTAAAGGTGCAAGACAGTCGCGTCTTCGTCATTATTTCCGATGCCCTTCGTTACGAGGTGGCGGCGTCTTTGGCAGAGCAGCTGCGCCGTGAAACGCAGAGCAAGGTGTCCCTTTCCTCTTGTGCGGGGATTTTTCCCACGGTGACGAAATTCGGCATGGCGGCCTTGCTTCCTCATAAGAAACTTAGCGTGAGCGAGCGAAGCAATGGCGACTTACAGGTCTTGGCCGACGGCATGTCGACGGATGCCGGCAATCGGGAGAAGGTGTTGCGACGGGCCAATAACAACAGCGTGGCCTTGAAGTATAAGGACATCGCCCCTATGAAGCGCGCGGAGCGAAGTGCCTTGGTCAAGGGGATGGATGTGGTTTATATTTACCACGACAAGATCGACGAGGCCAGCCACACTTCCGACGACATGGTGTTTCCCGCATGCGATGAGGCCATCGAAGAAATTAAAAATATCGTGAGGATCATCCGCAACGAGTTTAGCGGCACCCGCGTGTTCATTACCTCGGATCACGGTTTTCTCTATACCTACAGCCCGCTCTCCGAAGATTCCAAGGTGGACAAGACGTCGCCCGGTGAGCAGGATGTCGAGATCGACCGCCGCTACCTGATTACGAAAAAGGGCGCCGATCCAGATTATTTGCTTCCGGTGAAGTTTATGGACGAAGGCTATGATGCGTTTACGCCGAGGGAGAGCATTCGCATCAAGAAAAAAGGCGGCGGTTTAAACTTCGTTCACGGCGGCATCAGCCTTCAGGAGATGGTCGTACCGGTTATCGATTACCATTTCCTTCGCAACGATTCAAAGACTTATCAGCGAAATAAGGCGAAGTATGATACGAAGCCCGTAGAGGTAGGGCTCCTTTCTTCGAGTCGTAAGATCAGCAATCTGTTGTTTTCTCTGGATTTCTATCAAAAGGATGCGGTCGCCGACAATCGAAGCGCCGCGAATTATCTGCTGTATTTCGAAGACTCCGATGGGAAACAGATCAGTGATACGGTAAAGATCATCGCGGACAAGACCGGCGACAATGGTCAAGATCGAATCTTCCGCTGTGGTTTTAATTTGAAATCCCTGAAGTATGACAATACGGCAAGTTATTACTTGGTTATTGCAGATGAAACCGGGCTTCAAATGCCACAAAGGGAGGCCTTTCAAATCGACATTGCCTTTGCGGTGGACGAGTTTGACTTTTTTAGTTGATGCCTCAAACAGGAGGGTTGCAATTGGACGAAGTTGTTAAAACGGGCGAAAGCAGTCGTGAAACTGTAAAAGAAAAATTGCGTCAGCATTTTAGCGGTAAAATTGTCCGCAAAGATTTGACGAAGACCATAAAGGAAGGCGCCAATGTGCCGGTTTATGTTCTCGAGTTTTTGTTGGGACAATACTGCAGTTCCGACGACGATGAGATCATCGAGCGGGGCGTGCAAAATGTCAAACGAATCCTGGCCGATAATTTCGTCAGGCCCGATGAAGCGCAAAAGATTTTGTCGCGCCTCAGAAGCAGAGGCAGCCATACCATCATCGACATGGTCACGGTGCGATTGGACATTAAGAAGGACTGTTTTTTTGCCGAATTTTCCAATCTTGGTTTATCTAATATTCCCATTATCGACGACTATCCTGAAAAATACGACAGGCTTTTGTGCGGAGGAATCTGGTGTATCGTTCAACTGGATTACGAAAGCGAGGGAGACAACAATTTCGGAATCATCGATTCACAGGGCAATTCGCTTCAAACAAAGCAGAAAAAACAAAAGGACATTTCTCCTATTAGCATTCGCAGGCTAACGCCTATTCAAATGCCCCATATCGATTTAGATGAGCTTAAGCAGGGTCGCAAGGCCTTTACCAAGGATGAATGGCTCGATGTTTTGTTGCGCTCCATCGGCATGGAGCCGGACGAGTTGTCCTATCGCGAGAAGTGGCTCATTTTGACGCGCATGCTTCCTTTGGTGGAAAATAATTTTAATCTTTGCGAGCTTGGTCCTCGAAGCACGGGCAAATCCCATCTTTATAAGGAGATATCTCCGAACAGCATCTTGGTATCGGGTGGTCAGACGACCGTGGCTAATTTGTTTTATAATATGGGCCGAAAGACGGTGGGCCTCGTCGGCCTGTGGGATTGCGTTGCCTTCGACGAGGTCGCAGGCATTCGCTTTAAGGACAAAGATGGCGTGCAGATCATGAAAGACTACATGGCCTCGGGTTCCTTTGCCCGTGGCAAGGAAGAAAAGGCGGCCTCGGCGTCGATGGTTTTCGTAGGCAATATTAATCAAAGCGTCGACGTTCTCTTGAAGACTTCGAGCTTATTCGATCCCTTCCCTCCGGAGATGGGGACGGATACCGCTTTTCTCGATCGCATGCATTGCTATTTGCCGGGATGGGAGATTCCGAAGTTCCGTCCGGAGCATTTTACCAACGACTTTGGCTTTATTAGCGATTATCTTGCGGAGTTTATTCGCGAACTTCGAAAGGAACAGTATGGCGATGCCATGGATCATTATTTCCGCTTAGGCAAGAATCTGAATCAGAGGGATACCATCGCCGTGCGCAGAATGGTGGACGGCTATTTGAAGCTTCTCTATCCCGATGGCGTGTTTACGAAAGAGGATGTAGAAGAGGCTCTGAAGATTTCTTTAGAAATGCGGCGTCGAGTCAAGGAGCAGCTCAAAAAGCTGGGCGGCATGGAATTTTACGACGTGAATTTTTCTTACATCGATAAGGAGACTTTCGAGGAAGACTATGTTTCCGTTCCGGAACAAGGCGGGGGAAAATTAATCCCCGAAGGGATGTGCAACCCGGGTCAAGTCTATACTGTATCTCAGGGAAAGAGCGGTATGCTTGGCGTGTTTCGTCTGGAAAGCCAAATGCTTCCCGGAAACGGCAAGTTTGAAAAGACGGGAATCGGCAGCGATCGCGAAGCAAAGGAATCGACAAATACGGCATTTAATTTTTTAAAGGCCAATGGGAATCGCATTAGCGGCGCCATTAGCACTACGACGAAAGATTACATCATTAACTATCAGGACTTGCAGGGCATCGGAATGACGGGGAGGCTGGCCCTTCCTACGCTTATTGCGCTCTGTTCCATTGCACTGGGGAAACCGACGCTTGGGAGCCTTGCGGTTCTCGGTGAAATTAGTATTAGCGGAACCATGATGAAGGTAGATGAGCTGGCCAATTCGCTGCAGGTTTGTTTGGACAGCGGCGCGAAGAGGGTGCTCCTGCCCATCGCTTCGGCTGCAGAGCTTGGTGCTGTGCCGGCAGATTTAATCGGATGCTTCAACTTGATTTTTTATCGTAGTGCCGAAGACGCGGTGTTTAAGGCGCTAGGAGTCGAGTAAGGTTACGAGTCTGGGTTTACTAAAAAAGGAGGCGCTATGTTTGATCCGGGATTAAACATTGGACAGGTCGTCGAAAATGCGGACATTATTGAAATTTTTAAATGCGGCAATAGTGGGGGAATGCGTCGGTCAAAGAAAACGAACACCCTGGTGTTGATTTCCGATTACACAAAGGGGATATACCATGACAAGTGGATTGGGGGCGTGCTCCACTACACGGGTATGGGGAAAAAAGGCGACCAAGATATCCAATGGGCGCAGAACCAAACCTTAGCTGATAATGGTAGAAACGGTGTCGACGTGCATTTATTTGAGGTAATCGACCCGACGGAGTATATTTACTGCGGTAGGATTGAACTGGTATCGGCGCCATATACGGATACTCAGCCCGACGAAGATGGCATGGACAGAGAGGTATGCATTTTTCCCATACGGCCTGTGCCGGATAACGACGTTATAAAACCGCCCATGTATGTATTTGAAAATCGGGAGGATTACTTAAAACGGGGGAAGAATGTAGACGCCGAATATCTGAAGGCGAAGAAAGATAAAAAAAGAAGGGGCACAAGCGGGACCTTGGTTACTCGGGCTGTCGAATTGAAGGTGGAGACGAAAAAGAAAATAGAAATACCCTCAGATATTGTAGGAAAGAAAGTAAGCCACAGGAAATATGGCGTAGGTACGATTTCAAAAATACGGGGAAATTCGGTGATTGTTGATTTCGATGAAGTAGGATTAAAAAAGCTGGATTACGAAACTTGCGTAAAAAAGAAATTCCTCGAATTTACTTGATCGATCATAATAAGGACATAGACACTTAAGATGGCAACTTATTAGGTGCAGAAGATAACCAAAAGCGAGAATGTATAAGTGAATTAAAAATTACAACTAAATAACGAAAGAAACAGGCGACCTTTTGCGGTCGCCTGAAATTATTTTCCTTCGCTTTTTTATTTTTTTATTTCGTCGCCTAAGTGGCGCAGCTTCTCTACCTGTTCTTCCTGTCCCAAGACGATGAGCACATCGCCGGTTTTAAAGGTGTAGTCCACCGGGGGATTGAAGAGCATCTTGCCGTCGGCCTTCCTTTTAATGGCCAAGATCACGAGGCCCGTTTTTTTTGGAATTTCCGCCTCGATTAAATTCTTGTTTTCCAGATAAGAGCCGGAAAAGACCACCACTTCCTCCAAATCCAGCTCCACATCGCCGATTCGGGTGACCACATCTAAGAAAGACATAATGTTGGGCTTAATCATGAGAGACGCCATGCGCTTGCCGCTGATTTCCACGGCGGAGAGGGTTTTGTCGGCGCCGACTTTTAACAATTTCTCGTTGCCCGATTTGCTCACGGAGTTGGCGATAATGTAAATGTCTTTGTTCATGTCCCGCGCCGTGAGCACGGTGACGATATTATCTACCTCGGAATCCAGCGTCGCCAAAAGCCCTTTGGCCCGCGCGATGCCGGCATGTTCCAGGACGCTTTCTTCCGTGGCGTGGCCTTCCACGACCAAAATATCGTGGTGGCTTAAATCGTCTAAGTCTTTCCGATTGTCGGTAATGACGACGAAGGCCATTTTTTCGTGAATAAATTTATTGATGATGACCTCGGCCAATTCGCCGGAGCCGCAAATGATGTAGTGATCATTAAGTGCGGAAATTTTTTTGTCCATTTTACTTCCCTTCCACAAATCTCCAACTTTTCCTTCGACAAACATGGCCACCACCGTGGAAAAGGCATAGCCCACAACGCCCACGCCTAAAAAAATCATTAGGACCGAGAACAGTTCGGACGCATTGCTGGTGGTGCCGATTTCGCCGAAGCCCACCGTGGAAATGGTGATCACCGTCATGTAAAAGGCATCGATATAATCCACATCCAGCAGAATTTTGTAGCCGATCATGCCGAAGATGAGCAAAAACGCAAATGAGTAAAAGGTGAATTTGAGTTTTCTTTTCTCGTCCATAGACCCCTCCTTATGGCTCTGATTATAATAGAATTCGCCGGAAAAAGCTGTCTATTTTTGTTTTTTGTCAGCGTGGAAAAGGAATGATTGCCGGAGGCAGGCAAATGTAAACAAACAGATGAAAAGGCATGGCATAAGGCAAATCCATCATTAGGAATAACTGTCCCGATAGAAAAGGCAAGACAGACCTGCGAATCAGCTAAGTAAAATCCAACTGAAGAAAATGACTTAAACAGTTAAGATTACATCTAGTCGAAATTTTAAAGACATGTCTCCTCCAACAAAAGAATTAATGAAACTAACCCTTAAAAGAATAATAGCCCATGGAGGTCATCCAATTCTAAGATGGATGATGGATGATATTTTTATACGAACTGATCCTGTTAGAAACATCATGGCAGACAAGGAAAAACCATAGAGAAGATAGACGGAGTTATCGCTACCATTATGGCACTTGATAGGGCAATAAGTTGTGGGAATGATATAAGTGAATCGGTTTATGATGATAGAGGGACAATAGTATCCTAATAGAGGGATTTATTTAAAAATACTTTACATGGTAGTAAGTAAATGATATGATTGTAATGAGAATTATTATCAATAGGGGTATAAAATGTTAAAAAGTTTTTTTGAGAATGTAATAAAGCCAAAGGATAATTTTGGTGGTCGCTTTATGGTTAAGGGCATGAATATTGGTCATGAGAAGTTAGCAAAGTGGGGCAGATCATTTTTAAACATTAGACAGACTGATACTTTATTGGACCTTGGTTGTGGTGGAGGTAGAAATATCCAATATTTTTTAACTAAGGCTAACAAGGTATATGGAATGGATTATTCAAAAGTTAGTGTAGATATTTCTAAATCATTAAACAGTGAAGCTATAAAAGATGGAAGGTGCAAAATAATTGAAGGAGATGTATCAAAAATACCTTTTGAAGATCAATCAATAAATATTGTAACTGCATTTGAAACTATCTATTTTTGGAGTGACTTAGAAACAAGCTTTAAAGAAATCTATCGTGTTCTAAAAAAAGGTGGACAATTTTTAATATGTAATGAAGGGGCTTTTAGAGATCATAAAAACATAAAAAAATGGGCTGATATGCTTAAATTTAAAGTATACTCACCAGAATATTTAACTAGAATCTTAACAAAACTTGGTTTTAAGTGTGAGTATCATTTAGATAAAAAAGATCAGATTGTCTTTATAGCTATAAAACAATAATTTATATTAGTGCATCTACAAAAGTAGGTGCTTTTTTCATGCCAAAATAGAGGTGGGAATATAGGACTTCTAAATAAACTATTTAACAGTAAGGGTACAAGCAAATCAGGAGACATATCTAAAGAAAGGGAGAGGGTATCTTCATCGTATTTTTTTTGGAAGAACAACAGCTGGCAGAAATGTCAATGAATCTACTACCCTGTAGATAATAGCAGCTTATTCATGTGTGAGATTTTTAGCTGAAACCTTAGTAGGACTTCCCGTTTATTTATATAAAACAGTTTTATCATTTGAAGTAGATAGAATACTAAAGGATGGAAATTTTCAAGGGTAAAAATCTAGGATAAAAGAACCTAATTCAATATGGAGATTTGTTTTTGAAGAGTTAAAGATATCATTTGAGTTTAAAATGAGATCCATATTCTCTTAAGATTGATTTTTTGCAATTTTTGTTTATATTTGGTCAGTCCTATGAGTAATACTTTTATATTAATCCCTCTTTTTTCATAAGAGATAACTCTCTTGAAAGGGCAGCCCTATTACAAGCTAAAAATTTCGCTAAATCCTCTCTGGATAGTTTATTAGAAAATAAGGAGTCTTCACCATATTTATCTATATATTTATTAATTTTCTCCCTAATCGTAGGTTTAGAATATACATCTAATTTGTAGGTTAAGTATGAAATTTGCTCATTATGCAATTTTATAATATTTTCCATAAAAATCGGCCTGCTTGAACAAGACTTTTTATTTTTTTCAAAGATTTCGCTAACATCAAGGGCTAAAACTTTAGAATCTTTTTTTGCAACCATAAATCTATCAGTTAGGGAGGAAAAATTTAGAGAAAAAGAATCTGACGCCTCATAAATTCTATCTATAATTTCCTTATTATCACCTATTGTAGATAAATCAATTCTTCCCTTCAAAACTATACCTGCCTTAAAGCCCTTAGAGAAATCATATAGATATTCGCCTTTACTATAAATTAAGGTTTTATGATCAATACAAGAAAGTATGTGGTGTATAGTACTTTCGTCTAAACTATAAAATAATTTACTTTTAAAAATAATCTTTTCCATAAAATCCCCCATTTGTTGCTTCTGCAACTGCAACAAAATTTATCTCTGGTATAATTATAAATGTAGTGATAATTATTATCAAGGAGGAAGAGAAAATGGAAAAAAATAAAATTATTTTTGGGCATGATTTTTTAAAGATGCTTGGAAGAACAAGACTCAGACCAGGCGGCGGTCTTATGACCGATTGGATACTTGATCAGGTACAGATTGATAAAGATATGCAAGTTTTGGAAGTTGCTTGCAATAGAGGAGATAACCTAATAAGAGTTTATACTAAATATAAATGCAAAATAATAGGCATAGATAATGACCAAGTTGTCATAGATCAAGCTTTGGAGAACATAAAGCTTTTAGGTCTAGACAAAGAAATTGAAGTTATGAATATGGATGCCTTAAAGTTGGATTTCGAGGATGAAACATTTGATTTAATAATTAATGAAGCAATGCTTACCATGCTTCCAAATGAAAAAAAAGCAAAGGCTCTTAAAAATTATCACAGGGTTTTAAAAAAAGGCGGCTATCTATTAACTCATGATGTGGCAGTGGAAAAAGAAAGTGAAGATATAAGAAGGCAACTTTCAAGATTTACAAACATGGACGTGTATCCTCTAACCGTAGAAAATTGGAACAAACTGTTTGTTGAAAATTCTTTTAGACCTTTTTCACAAAGGACTGGTAGGATGATTCTCTTAGACAGGGATACAATCATAAAAGATGAGGGACCAGCAGGGGCTGCAAATTTTTATAAAAACGCTTATTCAGAAGAAAATAGGGATAGATTTGTAAAAATGTTAGAGAGGTCTAAAAATTCAAGCATTTATTATATAGTTTTAGCAAGTAAAAAGGAGGATTAGGTAAAAAGGAGGATTAGATGGAAGCCATTAAAAAAATATCATTAATTTTATGTCTGACAGTGCTTGCCTTAACAGGCATGACCGCTTGTAGCAATATAAAAACTGAACAAAATTCAGAAAGTAAGGAAGTAGCTCAAACTGAGAAAAAGGAAGAAAAGCCAGAAGAACCTAAGGATGAAAATAAAAAAGTTAGAACAATCACAGACCATGCAGGTAACACGGTAGAGGTTCCTGAGAAAATTGAAAGAATAGTAATAGATCAGATTCCTATCTTATCTACTTATATGGCTTATCACCATGGAAAGGCCCCATATATAGTAGGATATGCTGGTTCTCTTAAGCAGGTAATTTCAAATACAGTTTTAAAGGATATTGCTCCAGAGCTTCTTGATAGCCAAAATACAGTTCAAGCTCAATCTGACATTAATATTGAGGAAATAATGAAGCTTAAACCAGATGTTATTTTTTACAATGCTTCAAATAAAGAACACTATGAAGTTCTTAAAAAGACAGGGATTCCTTGTGTAGGATTTGCTACAGTTGGCACAAATGGACCAGCTGACCCAATAGATAGGTACACACAATGGTTAAAGCTCTTAGAAGATGTATTTGGCGAAAGCGGGAAGACAGATGATTTTATAAAAGCCGGTCAAGAAATTGTAAAAGATGTTGAAGAAAGAATTTCAAAAATAGATGATAGTAAAAAACCAAGTGGTGTGATTTTATGGAAGTATGTTGAAGGAGTACCAATGGTTGCTGGTAAGGGTGTTTTTGGGGATTTCTGGTTAAAGAGAATTGGTGTTAAAAATTTAGCGGATGAAACAAAAGGCTTTGCCAAAGTTTCTATTGAACAATTTTATCAATGGGATCCAGATATACTTTATCTTGATGGACCTGGTCTTCTTGATATTACAACAAAAGATGTATTTGAAAATTCAGTAGAAGGTATCAATTTTTCAAATATGAAAGCTGTTAAGGATAAAAAAGTTTATAACACTAAGCTTGGTATGTGGAATTGGTTTACACCAAATCCAGACGGACCACTTGTACTAGCTTGGCTTGCAAAATCAACCTACCCAGAGGAATTTAAAGACTATGATCTAAAAGCAATGATTAAAGATTACTATAAAACATGGTATGATTATGAATTAACAAATGAACAAGTTGAGGATATGTTTGATATATGATTAAAAAAATCTTTATCAAAGATAAAAAAATAAAATTAAGCTCATATATAATCCTCATAAGTCTACCCATATTAATTAGTATTTTGGCACTTGCCATAGGTAGGATGCCTCTTAGTATAGGACAGATTATTGAATTTTTTAATGCTTATCTAGGAGGAGGAGACTTTGATCCTATGCTTGAATCAGTAATAATAAATGTAAGATTACCAAGGATTATTACTGGTCTAATAGTGGGAGCTGGTCTTTCCGCAGCAGGTCTTGCCTTTCAAGGGGTTTTTTCAAACCCCTTGGCAACTCCTGATATACTAGGTGTAAGCTCGGCTGCAAGTCTTGGAGCTGTAATTGGTATACTTTTATCACTTTCAACCCTATCTATTCAATTATTTGCTTTAGCTTTTGGATTAATTGGTGTAGTCTTGACTTTATATATTGGCAAAGCTAAGACTAGGTCATCAACGATAATGCTTATACTAGCAGGTCTTGTAGTTTCGTCATTATCAAATGCTCTAGCGTCTCTTCTAAAATAT
>NZ_JBBKBU010000009.1:0-68054 GCF_037892835.1 Peptoniphilus sp. HCN-40583 | reverse complement strand
TTTTTGTTTACTCGTATTTTAAGCGGTGTTGGGCGAAACCGTAGCCGAAAATACTCTCGGCGGCGGCAAATAGAAAGACGACGAGGGAATCTTGTATGGTAAACCGGGCGAAGTGATTCATTTCATAGGCCAATGTGTTTAGAGCAAAGATATTTTCGATCATGGGTATGATCTGTTGGGCACAGGTTAAAAACCCGACCATGGTCAGGGCAACAGAAAGCAAGGTGACGCCGCCAAGGGATTTCATAGAAATGCTTAAAGCGGAAAAAACAAAGACGGCGGGTATGGCCAAAAGAATGCTCGCGAAGAAGTAGTAGAAATAAAGAGAAAAATTAAGGCCGCCGAAGCCGCAGACGAAGCGGCCGGCCAGGAAAAAGCAGGAAAAGAAGAAGATTTGGGCGATGAGGATAAGCGCCAGCGCCAGGAAACATTTCGCAAAAATAAACCGGCTGTGTTTTGCACTGCTGAGACGGATAAAATTTAATCCCGCTTTATGCTCCACTTGCCACAACAGGGCGACGATGATGGCGATGAGGGGCACATAGAAAAAAGAGAAGTAGAATAGGGCTACCTGGGTAAATAAGCTCTCCCATTCATGGGTGAGCATGGCGCGATTGCCCATGTAGTTAAAGGTGCCGAAACACGTCGCCAACAATGGCACGACGAGTATGGTCAAGAGAAGGGGAAGCCATTTAATTTTCTTGACCTCAATTGAAAAAACAGAAAACATAATTCCTCCTAAATGGTTTTGTCGCGGCGGATGCGCGTGTGTTTTTTAATAATGAATAGGCAGATTAATAAACCCGTGAGGGATGCGGCCAAGGATGGCCAAGGAACGGGATTAATCACGCGGTCAAATCCTTCGCTTCCCTTGACGAAGGAAATGCTCAAAAGGGAGCTGTACCACGCAAAGGGATTGATGAAAGTGAGCGCCCTTGAAGTCAGCATGGAGAGAATACCAAAAAGAGCTCCGCCCATGGACAAGAACAGGGTAAAGTAAGGGCTTTTGGCCCGCGTATCCAATAGAAGAAAGAGGGCGACAAAGGTCGAGGTAATAAGCCACTGGCTGCAAAATGCCACGGCCACGTGGGCGCTCGCCACTTGGGACAAATGGAAATGATCGGAACGGGCGGCCATATGAAGAATCAATGCCCACTCGATCAACTGCAGAATGAAGAGGCGCAAACTGAGCCACGACCATTTTCTCAAGAGAAGGGTCGACGGCTCCACGCCCAGCATTTCCTGGAGCTGAAACATATTGTTTTTCTCTTCGATTTCCACCACTTTTTTCACTAGTGAAGAAAGAAGCACCGGGTTGAAGATCAATTGAAACAGAAAGTAGGCGTCCAAAAGGGAGAAGAGGGGATAGGCTTCCTCTGTAAAAGATTTTGTAAAGCCAATGACACCCAAGACAGGAACGTGAACGCATAGCATGAGAAACAGAAGGGGATAGAGGCCTAAGCCTTTGTATTTTCTCGATTCTGTTTGAATCATAGTCTCTCTCCCCTCTCTGTGTCCTGAATGAATAAGGCTTCCAAACTTTCCCGCTCTTCTTCGATGCGGTAAATGTCTACATGAGGGCTTAGGGCGCGCACTGCCTTCGCCACATCGCTATCGGAGGGGTGATTCAAGATCAGTCGGTCGCCTCGAATTTTGCATCCTAGAGAAGAAAGGACCTCCGTCGCCTTTTCATTGTCTGATGTGCGAATAGAAAGAATCGGCGGGTGAAGGCGACGATAATTTTCCAAGGTGCCGTCGTAGATCAAATGGCCTTTTTGAAGCATGGCGATATGGGTGGCGATTTTTTCCACTTCGTCGAGAATGTGGGATGAAATTAAAATCGTCGTATTTTTCTCCACCACCAATCGCTGAAAGAGGTGGCGCATATCCAGAGTGCCTACGGGATCCAGGCCGTTAATGGGCTCATCTAAGATTAAAAGCTTGGGCTCGCCGATAATGGCCATGGCGATGCCCAGTCGCTGCTTCATGCCCAGGGAATAGGTTCGCACCTTTTCGTTCGCCTTTGCTGCGAGGCCCACCTCTTCCAAAGCCGGGAGAATATGCTTTTTGTCGATGCTCTTTAAGGTGCAGAGAATGGAAAGATTCTCATGTCCCGTAAGATGATCGTAATAGGCGGGACGCTCGATGAGTGCGCCAAGTTTGCGATTCAGCGTCTTTTGATTTTTCGGCACGACCTTTTCGCCGAAAAGCATCATGTCGCCGCTATCTCTTTCGATGAGACCCAAAATAGACTTCATTAACGTGGATTTTCCGGCGCCGTTGGGGCCGATCAAGCCGTAAATGGCGCCGGACGGCAAATCGAAGTGATCGATGTCCAATACTTTTTTGCCGCGATAACTTTTGCTTAGATTGTCAATGGTTAATAGTTTGCTCATAAAAGCCTCCTTTTGATCCCATTGTAAAAAGCGAAGCTTACGAAACCATGGACAGTGGATCACTTTTAGATCACAAAAGAAGAAGGCGCCCTTCGCTATGATAAAATAGAGGCGAAAGGGGCGGTAGAAGATGAATAAAAAAGAACCGGTTATTTTAATCGTAGACGATGAAAAATCACTGCTGGATCATTTGGAAGCCTACCTGCGCGAGGCGGGCTATCCCTCCGTAAAGACGGCGTCGAATCTGGCCCAGGCGCGCTTTCAGCTGGCCCATCACCACGTGGATCTCATGATTTTAGACATTATGCTGCCGGATGGAAGCGGCATGGATCTTTTAAAATCCCTGCGCCGAGGATCCCATTTGCCGGTGATTATTCTTTCGGCCTTAGACGGCATAGACGACAGGCGGGAAGGCTTTGAATCGGAAGCGGACGATTACATCGTAAAGCCCTTTCTCGCGGAAGACCTTCTGTGGCGGGTGGAAGCTGTGCTCCGCAGAAGCTTCCGCGAAGAGAAAAAAGGCCCGATTGATTTAAACGGCGCCCTCTTCGATCCGGCGAAGGGCACGATTATCAAAGAAGGCGGGGAAGAGAAACTCACGGCGAAGCAGTATAAAATCCTGGCCCTTCTCGCTAATCACTTAAACCGCATCGTCTCCATTGATCAAATCATTGACGCCGTGTGGGAAGAATCTTTCGGCTATGAAAACACGCTCATCACCCATATCTACCGCCTGCGGGAAAAATTGGAAGACGATCCTTCCAATCCCACCCGCCTGGTGACGGTAAAGGGCTTGGGCTATAAACTCATGGGAAAGCAATAGGGGCTCAACAATGTTTCAGTTTATTTTAAAAAAATTACGCCGCTTCGTTTTGTTCACAGTTGCGTTTTCCCTGTCCTTTATTTTTCTGATTTTCCTTATTCTTTACATAAATTACAATGTAAGCAAACAGTATGTTCAGCCCGATACTGTCTATGATTCCATCATGGAAAATAAAGAAGACGGGGTACTTTTTACGACGGTAAATCGAAGTTTTCTAAAAGAAAATAACCTCTGGGCCATTCGCGTTGGAGAAAACGGCGAGGTTATTGAGTCCTGTAGAAAGCCTTCTGAAATTCCGGAAACGTACAAACTGACCGATGTGGCTCGCTTTACCCGTTATTATTTAAAAGATTATCCCGTCATGACGTACATCGTCGGCGACGTTCTTTTGGTTATCGGGTATCCCAAGGGAACATTGGATAAGCTGCCTTTCAACTATTACAGCGCAGAGCAATGGCTTTTAAACGTGGATTTGGCACTGATTTTTTTATTAGGCTATCTGTTTTTCCTCTTTTTTATGTACAGAAAGGAGCGGAACAATCTATTTAAAAAAATGTTCCCCCTTCAAGAGGCATTGGAGGAAATTTACAGTGCCCATTACACGCCCTTGGATGAAACGGGCCCCTTAAAAGAAGTCTCCCACGCGATTAACGACGCCAATGCCCGCTACGTGCAGCTGAATAAAAGCCAGAGCCAATGGATTCGCGGCATCAGCCACGACGTGCGCACGCCCCTGTCGAAACTTAGCTGGGGGCTCAACGATCTAAAGACCGACGAAAACAAAGAAGCTGTGAAAGCCCTGGAAGACGAAATTATGCGCATCAGCAAAACCATTCAGGACCTCAACGATACCTCTCGCCTGCAAACCCTTAGCGACGATCGATTTATTTTGCAAAATCCGGCGCCCTTGCTCAGAAAAATCATCGTGGCGCAAATGAACGAACACGAGGATCGACGCATTTTATTCGACAATCAATTAAGTGAAGATGCAAAGATCAATATGGACAGCCATTTGTTTAGCCGCATGATCGATAATGTCATCAGCAACAGCATCAAGTATCAGCCGGGAGATATTCACGTGGCCTGCAGGGAAACGGAAGAGAGCATTCACATTACGTTGTGGGACAATGGCGGCGGCGTGAAAAAAGAGGTGCTGGATCGCCTGGAACGGTCGGATTCGGATTCTGTTTACGTTCACGGCATGGGGCTTTTGATATCGAAGCAAATTTGCCGATTGCACGGCGGAAAAATGAAAGCGTGCAATATAAATGGGGGATTCAACGTAGCATTCATCTTGCCGCGAAGGCATTGAATGCAGATAAATACAATATCTCCTTATATTGACAGGTATACTTACTCTTGATAACATGGTAAAGGATTTAAGGAGGTACGGACAAATGAAAGTTTCTATAATTATGGGTAGCTATAGCGATAAAGAAATCGCCTTTGACGTCATTGGCGCTTTAAAAATGTTGGAAATCCCCTACGATGTCGTGGTTTACAGTGCGCATAGAACGCCCAACGAAGTGGTGGATCACGTGAAAAAGCAAGAAGAAGCCGGCGCGGAAGTGTTTATTTCCATCGCGGGAAAAGCCGCTCACTTAGGTGGTGTCATTGCCGCCCACACGACGCGGCCGGTTATCGGTGTGCCGGGGAAAACATCCGTCGGCGGAGGCATGGATTCTCTTCTTTCTACGGTACAAATGCCTTCCGGCGTCCCTGTGGCCACCGTCGCCATTAACGGCGGAAAAAATGCCGGCATTTTAGCGGCACAAATTCTGTCCGTCGGCGATGCTGCCATTAAGGAACGGCTCCTCGCTTACAAAAAACAATTACAAGACGAAGTGGTTGAGATGAATAAAAAATTGGAGGCTGATCTTCGTGGTTAAAATGAAAAGTGATGTAGAGATTGCACGGGAAGCCCATTTGGAGGAAATCCAAACCATTGCCGAAGGTTTGCACATTCCCAATGAAAAACTAAAGCACTACGGCCGCTACATGGCAAAGATCGAAGGCCGTGCTTTTGAGGACCACGATGGGCCGCGAGGAAAGCTCGTACTCGTTACGGCCATCAACCCGACGCCGGCGGGGGAAGGGAAAACCACCACCAATATCGGTCTCGCCATGGCCATGGAAAAGATGGGCAAATCCACCATCAGCACCTTGCGGGAGCCGAGCCTGGGGCCGGTCTTCGGGATTAAAGGCGGCGCGGCCGGCGGCGGCTACGCACAAGTCCTGCCCATGGACGACATTAACCTCCACTTTACCGGCGATTTTCACGCCATTACCAGCGCCAACAATTTAATCGCCGCGGCCATTGACAATCACATCCACCAAGGAAACGCGTTGGGCATCGACCCGAAAAAAATCTCATTCAAACGTGTTTTAGATATGAACGACCGCGCCCTTCGGGAAGTGATCGTCGGCATGGGGCCGAAGAAAAACGGTGTGATGCGTCAAGACGGCTTCGATATTACCGTAGCATCGGAAATCATGGCGATTCTGTGCCTCGCCCGGGACTTGGAAGACTTTAAAGCGCGCGTCGGCCGAATCATTATCGGCTACAGCTACGATGATGCGCCGATCTACGTCAAGGATCTTGAGGTAGCCGGCGCCGTCACCATGCTCATGAAAGATGCGATTCTGCCGAATTTGGTACAAACCATTGAAAATACGCCGGCGATTATTCACGGCGGGCCCTTCGCCAATATCGCCCACGGTTGCAATTCCATTATCGCCACGGAAACGGCCCTGCATCTTGCGGATTACACCATTACGGAAGCGGGCTTCGGTGCCGATCTCGGTGCGGAAAAGTTTTTAGACATTGCAGCGCCTGAAGCAGGCTTTACGCCCGATTGCATCGTGGTCGTCGCCACGGTGCGCGCGTTGAAATACAACGGCGGTGTGGCCGTGAAGGATTTAGGTGCAGAAAATGTAGAGGCCTTGAAGTCGGGTTTTGTCAATTTAAAGCGCCACGTAGAAAACATGAAGCGCTACGGCGTGCCCGTGGTTATCGCCATTAATAAATTCCCCACGGATACGGAAGCCGAGCTTAAAACCATCGACGAATTAGCCGCCGGCTTGGGCGTCGACGTGGCCTTATCCGACGTGTTCAGCAAGGGATCAGAAGGCGGTATGGCGCTGGCCGAAAAGGTCGTGGCCCTCTGCGAAGCGCCCAATAACTACGCGCCCCTTTACGACAGAAACCTGCCTGTGGAAGAAAAAATCGAAATTATTTCGAAGAAAATTTACGGCGCGAAAGATGTCGTCTATTCCGACGAGGCCCTGGCCATGATCGCACGCATTAAAAAGCTGGGTCGAGATGATCTGCCCGTGTGCATGGCAAAGACTCAAATGTCCTTTACCGACGATCTCACGAAGCTGGGGGCGCCTGAAGGATTCACCATTCACATCCGTGACATTCGCCTGTCCAACGGCGCGGGCTTTATCGTGGCCCTTACCGGCGCGGTCATGACCATGCCGGGACTACCGAAAGTTCCCGCCGCCAACGGCATGGATATCGACGCCCACGGCGTGATTACCGGCCTTTCATAAGAGGTGATTATGAACTATTCTTCAAAAATTCAAAGTGAAAGCATGGACGCCTTATTTGACGCCATATTGTCCCTGGAAAACAGAGAAGAGTGCTATCGTTTTTTCGAAGATATATGCACCATTAAAGAATTAAAAGCTATCTCTCAACGTCTGGAAGTGGTGAAACTTTTGGTTTCCGACCAAACGTACCACGCCATCGAACAAGAAACCGGCGCCTCCACGGCGACGATTAGCCGAATCAATCGGGCGCTGAATTACGGTGCCGACGGGTACCATTTGGTTTTGAAGCGGTTGGGTTTTCTTGACGAGAAAAAAGAGGATAAAAAGACAAAATAAAAAATCGGATCCTGCGGGGTCCGATTTTCTTATGAAAGACTTATTTGTTTTTTAATTGCTCGACGATTTCTTTTTCCGGCGTCACCGTCATGGTGGAAAAGTCTGTGTAGATGACGAGGCCCGGTTGATTGGAAGGATGGCGACGAATGAATTGGCGCTTCGTGTAATCTACCTCCACGTGACCGGACTGGCGGGCGCGACTGTAATAGGCGGCGAGCATGGCGCCTTCATAAAGGGTGGCCTCGCCGGCTTCTTCGCCGTCGGTTTTTACGATAACGTGGCTGCCCGGTCCGTTTTTCACGTGGAACCAGATATCGTCTTTTCTCGCAAATTTCAGCGTGAGCTCCTGATTTTGGCGATTGTTTCTGCCGACGTACATGGGAAAACCGTCGGACGATGTGAAAGTGAGGTATGTCGGCACTTTCTTTTTCTTCTTTTTGTTTTCGCCGTGGCCCTTGTATTTTTTCTTGAGGAAATCTTCCCGAAACTCTTCCTGTATGGCGTCTACTTCGTCAATGGATTCGGCATCGTCCAGATTATAGAGCATGGCATCCAAATAGCGAATGGTGTTTCGGTTTTTGTCGATGCGATCGGCGAGAAGTTTCTCCGCGTGTTTTAATTTCGTGTACTTTTTATAATAATGTGCTGCGTTTTGAATGCCGTCCTTCGTCTCGTCTAAAGGGATGGTGAGGGGATTCATGTCGTCGTAAAAATTTTCTAAAGTGACTTCCACGGCGCCGCGCTCAATTTTCCACGCATTAGATGAGACTAAATCGCCGTAGACCTTGTATTTTTGGCGATCTTTGGCATCCCTCAGCTCAAATTCCATTTTCTCTTGCTTGTGAAGGGCCCGCTCCAAATGGTTTTTGATTTGTTTGTTTAGATTTTGGCTCTTTTGACGCACCCTGTCTTCCAAGACGCGGGCGGAGAAGGTGTGATCCAAAAGGGCCGAAGGGCCGTCGTAGAAAATCTTGCTCCCTTCCGGGTAGTGGGTTAAATTAACGGCGGAAAAGGCGATAATGTGGCCTGCCTCCGACACGCTTTGGGGCTTAAATTGAGACGCGCTGATTTCGGAAAAAAGGGAGTGAAAGCCGTCGTATAAATCATCGGCGGAAAAAAGCTTCACCAGATCCTTGTCGCTTCCCCCGGCGCGATAGGCGATTTCTCTCGCGATAAGGGGCGAGACACCTAAGTAGCCACGAATGAAAAAGTTCTTTACCGAGGTGTTTTCATTTTCGTTTAGCCGCGCCATAAAGGTTTCTTTCGTTTCCTTCAGGGGATTGGCCCTGTCCACAATGCCTTCCAGCGTATAGCTTCCCCCGGGGAGCACCTCCCGCACCCGGCTCATGGAGCGATTGATGCGTTTTAATGCATCGAGAATTACATTGTTTTCGTCGAGAAGAATAATATTGGAGTAGCGGCCCATCATTTCGATGACGAGCGTCTTTTCCACTCGGTCGAAAAGCTCGTTAAAACCGTCGACCTTGATCTTAATGATGCGGTCCATTTCCACTTGCTCGATGGCCGTAATGGTGGTCGATTCCAAATGCTTTCTGAGCAGCATACAAAAAGCCGGCGGCGTTTGCGGATTTTTAAATTTTTTTTCCGTCAAATAGGCGCAGGGATTATTGGCAGAAGCGGAGAGAAGGAGACTGCCTCTGTCCGTCTTGCTCCTGAGATTTAAGACCAAGGTGTCGTCTTGCGGCTGGTAGATCTTGTCGATTTTGCCTCCGGTAAAACGGCTATTTAATTCCTCGGCCACCGCCTTTGTCATCGTTCCGTCGTAACTCAATGAATACCTCCCTTTCTGTCCTCGGGTCGTATCATGTATAATACCATAGAGGAGGCGTCTATGAACAGTATGACGGGCTTCGGCTCAAGCGAAATCGTTAAGGACGGCGTAAAGCTGAACGTGACGGTGAAATCGGTAAATCACAAAAATTTGGATATTCGGATTAAAGGACTGGCGGAAGCGCCCGCTCTGGAACAACTGGTGAAATCTGCCATTGCTAAAGAGGCGAAGCGTGGCCACTTCGATGTGTTTGTGCGCACGGAAAGGGAATCGAATACGGATTTAAGTTTCGATCCCGAGGCCTACGCTTTTTATGAAACGCTCCTGAGAGAAAAGGGGGCGTCACGGCCCGGGGAAGTGGCGTGGCTTTTGGAGCGGCCCGGCGTCATTAAACAGGGAGGCGATGAAGCTTTTGATTTAGACGAGGCTTTACTCACGGAGGCCTTCGACGCTGCCCTTAGGGATCTCTTACTTATGCGCAAAAAAGAAGGGGCGAATTTAAAGCAAGCACTAGAAGGCTATTTGGCAACTTTGGGCAGCTATGTGGAAAAAATTCAATCGGCGGCTGAAGCGGAAAAGGCAGAAGAAAAAGACGGATTTCGCAAACGGGTGGAAGAAATCATGGGCGAATACCAATTGGATCTGCCCCGTTTCTCCACGGAGCTGGCCCTGCTCTTTGAAAAAATGTCTATCGAAGAAGAAATTGCCCGTTTGATATCTCATATCGACCAATTTAATGTTATAATGAACGATAAAGGTTCTGTCGGTCGCAGATTGGATTTTCTTCTGCAGGAAATGTTCAGAGAAGCCAATACGATCGCGAGCAAATCCAGACATTTGGGGATTTTACACGACGTCGTTGAAGTGAAAACCCTCATTGATCATTTAAGAGAACAAATTGCAAACATAGAGTAAAAGACAAGGCGGGTGTCAGGTGTCAAAAGGATTTTTATTGGTATTGTCCGGTCCTTCGGGTAGCGGAAAAGGTACGGTCAGCGAAGCTTTAATGGCGAAGAATCACGAAGTGAAATTTTCCACATCGGTGACGACGAGAAAGCCGAGATCAATGGAAGTGGACGGAGAAAATTACTTCTTCAAGACGGAAGAAGAATTTAAGAAAATGGTAGAAAACGACGAGCTCTTGGAGTACGCCCACGTGCATACGAATTACTACGGCACGCCGAAGGAATTTGTATTTCAGGAAATTGAAAAGGGCGAAATCGTCCTTTTGGAAATTGACGTACAGGGCGCTTTGCAAATCAAGGATAAATACAAAGAGGCCGTGTTTATTTTCCTCCTGCCGCCAACCATGGAAGAACTGAAGCAACGCATCGTCAACCGCGGCACCGAAAGCGAAAAAGACATTGAAACCCGCTTTGCCAATGCCTTTAAGGAGCTTGATTTCGTCGGGAAATACGACTATTTCGTCGTCAACGACAAGGTGGAACAAGCGGTAAAGGACATCGAAAATATTATTGCTGCGGAAAAGCTTCGGGTGAAGCGATACAAGAACATTAAAAAGGGCATTGTGGATAGAAAGGCGATACGATGAACATTTTATCTTTTGGCGAAATCTCAAAAATTACCAATAGCCGCTACGCACTGGCAACCTTGGTTTCCAATCGAGCCAGGGAACTGGTGGACGGTGAAGAAACCCTAATCGATACGGATTTGGAAAACCCCGTGTCCATTTCTCTGGAAGAAATTAATCAAGGCGCCGTAAAATTCACCAGCAAGGAACGTTTCGACGAAATCATGGCGGAAAAAGAGCGCCGCGAAGAAGCCCTTCGCAGAGAGCTCGCCATGGCCGAAGGGGAGGAAACGGCGGATGAAGAATAAGCACGTTCTTCTCGGCGTCACCGGCGGCATTGCCGCGTACAAGGCGCCGGCCATCGTGAGCCGATTAAAAAAACTCGGCATGGAAGTGAAAGTGGTGATGACAGAAGGTGCCACAAAATTTGTCACGCCGCTAACATTTCAAACCATGAGCAATCAGGTCGTTCACGTCGACATGTTCGATCAATTGAACAATATGGATGTGGAACACATTGCCCTGGCCAAGTGGGCCGATGTCATGGTCATTGCACCTGCCACGGCCAATACCATCGCCAAATTGGCCTACGGTTTGGCCGACAACATGCTTACCACCGTGGCATTGGCCACGAAAGCGCCCATTCTAATCGCACCGGCCATGAACACGCAAATGCTCCGCGCCGAGGCCACACAAGAAGCGCTGAAGGTTTTGAAAAGCCGCAAACAATATGAGATTCTTCCCACGGCGGAAGGGCTCTTGGCCTGCCAAGATGTAGGCGAGGGAAAAATGGCGGAGCCGGAAGACATTGTGGATTACATCCTTATGGCCCTCACAGAGAAATCCTTACTGGGCGTCGATATTACCGTCACCGCCGGTCCCACCAAGGAACGGATGGATCCGGTACGCTTTATTAGCAATCACAGTACGGGGAAAATGGGCTATGCCATCGCCACGGAGGCGGCGGCACGAGGCGCGACGGTGCATTTGATTTCGGGTCCGAGCCAATTAAAAGTGCCCAAGGGCGTGGACTTTATTCCCGTGGAATCCACCGACGATATGTTTAAAGCCGTGGAAGCGAAGTTTGACGCCACCGACGTGTTGATTAAATCGGCGGCGCCCAGCGATTACAAGCCAAAAACCTACGCCGCGGAAAAGATCAAGAAGCGAGAAGGCGGCCTTATGGCCGTGGATTTTTCGCCGAACCCCGACATCGCCAAACACTTCGGCGCCATAAAGGGGGATCGGGTCATCGTAGGCTTTGCGGCTGAAAGCCACAATATGTCGACTTACGCGAAAAAGAAATTGGAAGAGAAGAACTTTAATTTTATCGTGGCCAATAATATTACCGAGGCCAAGGCCGGTTTTGGCAGCGACACGAACCACGTGCATATTTTTTCCGCCGACGGCAGCGACGAAGAGTTGCCCATGATGGATAAAAGTGATTTGGCCGCCGCCATATTGGACCGGGTAGAGAAAGACCTGAAAAGCTAGAACATTCTAGCTTTTTTTGTATTATAGGGAGCCATTATGATTGTAGATGTGTATGTAGACAAAGCCTTGCCGCAAATCGATCAACTTTATTCCTATGCTTACGAGGGCGAGGATGCATCCATTGTCGGCAAGCGCGTCATCGTTCCCTTCGGTCGCGGGAATAAGCCGGAGACGGCGGTGGTTTTAAGAATGGGCAAGGACGAAGGCAAGGAGCTGAAATCCGTCATTCAAGTGCTGGACAGGCGGCCCATATTAACACCATCCGTCATTGCCCTGGGCATGAAAATGCGGGAGATCTTCGTCACATCCTATGTGCAGGCCTTTCAGCCTCTTCTTCCGAAATACGTCTTAGGCGGCGTGGAAGAAGTGGCGGTCAAATTGACGGATGACGAGGAAACGGCGACTGTTTTTCAGGGAGAAGAAGCCCTATTGACGGAAAAAATTCCGGCGGAATCATTAGACCGACTAATTGAGGCGAGAAAAGTCGCCATTCGTTTTCGCGGCACACAGCCCGTGAAAAAAAGAGTTGTTGAAAAATACGTGGCCTGTGAAGATTACGACGGCCCCATGACCGAGAAGCAGGCCGTGGTTTTCGATTTGCTGAAAAACCGCCCGCTTTCAAAGGGCGAGATTTTAAAACGAACCGGCCTCTCATCAAGTCCCGTGGACAACTTAATAAAATACGGCGCCATCGCCCCGGTGGACCCTAAGGACATTCCTCCCGACGAGGCGCCGCCATTGCGGGAAGATCAGATCGCATCCATTGAGACAATCGCTTCATCGAAGCGGCCCGTTCATCTTCTTTACGGCAAGACGGGAAGCGGCAAGACGGAAGTTTATATGCAATTGGCACAGCACGCCATGGACGAGGGAAAGTCGTCATTGATCATCGTTCCGGAAATCGGCCTGGCCACGCAAATGGTCCATCGCCTGTCGGCGCGCTTTCCCGGGAAGGTGGACATCCTCCACTCCCGTCGCTCGGAAGGGGAGAAGGCCGCGGCGTGGATTCGGCTGAAAGAAGAGCCCGGGCGCATCGTCGTCGGCGCGCGTTCGGCGGTATTTTCTCCCGTGCCTGAGCTGGGCTATATTTTTATCGACGAGGAACAGGAAGAAAGCTACGATTACCGTGAGGGCCTGCGCTACAATGTGCGGGACGTGGCAGAAATGCGGGTGCGCTTTGAAGGAGGCAAGGTCATCTACGGCTCGGCGACCCCTTCGGTGATTACCTACGCTCGCTGCGGAGAAGATGTGGAGCTTCACCGACTGGTGGGGGATCCGAGAAAGACGGAAGCATCGCCTGTGGAGATCGTGGACATGCGGGAAGAGCTCTTTAAGGGCAATATTGAAATCCTATCCGAGCGCATGGTGGAAGGCCTTGAAGAAGCATTAAAAGCAAAAAAGCAGGCCATTCTCTTCATTAACCGCCGGGGCTACAGTCAATTCGTAAGCTGCAGAAGCTGCGGCCACGTCATCGAATGCGATGCCTGCGATATTTCCATGGTCTACCACAGAAGAACCCACCGCCTCCACTGCCACTACTGCGGCAGAACCAAGCCCATGCCGAAAACCTGTCCCGTCTGCGGCAGCGAGTATTTAAAACAGTTCGGCATCGGCACGGAACAGGTAGAGTCCTGGATAAAAAACAAATTCCCCGAGGCTCGAGTTTATCGCATGGACAAAGATACCATGGCACAAAAGGGAAATTATGAAAAAGTCTACGCAGCCATGAACGAAAAAAAGGTGGACATTCTCGTGGGAACGCAAATGCTCGCCAAGGGCTTTGATTTTGAGAATGTGGTCTTTGTCGGCGTGGTGGCGGCGGATTTATCCCTCTTCGTCTCCGATTACAAGGCCCAGGAAAAAACCTATCAGCTCCTCACTCAAGTGGCGGGCAGAGCCGGACGAGGCAAGCACAAGGGCCGCGCCGTAATCCAAACCTATAATCCCGAAAATTACAGCATCCAATATGCTAAAGAGCGAAGCTACGAGCCTTTTTTCCATCGGGAAATGGAAGAGCGCAAGCGCTTTTTGTATCCGCCCTATGTCCATTTGGTGAAGCTCCACATTCGCGGCACGGGGGATGTGGATCAGGTGGCCATGAACTGGAAAAAAACCCTGGAGGCTATCAACAAACACGAGCAATTCGACATGCTTGTGGCCAATCCCGTGGAGCAGCCGAAGATTAAAAATAAAAGACATGTGTCGATTTTGGCAAAAGTCTGGCCAAAGGAGTTTCGGCCTCTATTAAAGGCATTAAAACGGGTATTGATGTATTACTACCGTACGCAAGGGGAAAAAGAGATTACCATAAGTTTAGAAATAGATGGATAGATTAACAGAAAAGGAAGTGAAGAATGGCTAAATTACAAATTCGCATCGACGGGGATCCCATATTACGCAAAAAATCACGAAAAGTTGAAACCATCGACGAAGATTTACGCCGCCTCGTCGACGATATGTACGAAACCATGTACGAGGCTCAGGGCGTGGGCCTGGCCGCCGTGCAAATCGGCAAATTAAAACAGCTCATCGTTTTGGATGATTACGAAGGAACGAAGATGGTGCTCATCAATCCCGAACGGGTGTCGGAAGAAGGCTCTTCAGAAGCTCTGGAAGGCTGTTTAAGCGTGCCGGAGCGCATGGGCAGGGTGAAACGTTATGAAAAGATCAAAATCAATTACACCGACATTGAAGGGGAAGAGAAAACCCTGGAGGCGGAAGATTTTCTCGCCCGAATTATCCAACACGAAATGGATCATTTAAACGGCATCCTCTATACGGATTTAGCCGATGAAATGTACAATGTGGATCCTGCACGAGAAGGCGAGGAAAAGGAATGATGAAGGCCGTATTTTTCGGGACACCGGATTTTGCCGTGCCCACTCTCAATGCCTTAAACGACATTTGCGACGTGACCTTGGTCGTCACCCGAGAAGACAAGAAAAAAGGGCGTGGAAAAAAGCTTTTGCCTACGCCGGTAAAAACCCGCGCCGAAGCTTTGGGCATCGAAGTTTTTCAGCCCCATAGTTGCAAAACGGAAGAAGCCCTTGAAAAATTAAGGGCACAGGATGCGGATCTGTTTGTCGTGGTGGCCTACGGACAGATTTTATCGGAAGATGTTCTGGCTTTGCCGAAAAAGTACATCGTCAACGTCCACAGCTCTCTGCTCCCGAAATATCGGGGCGCGGCGCCCATGCAATGGGCCATTTTAAACGGCGATGAAGAAACGGGCGTGAGCCTTATGAAAGTGGAAGCCGGGCTTGACAGCGGCGCTGTCTATGATGTGAAGAAAACTCCCATCGGCGATAAAAATTTCGGAATCATTCACGACGAATTGGCGGGTTTCGGTGCGGATTTAATCCGTGCATTTGTGTCCGATCTTGAAAAAGGCGAAGTCACGTTTACGGAACAGGATCACGATGCGGCCACCTATGCGGCAAAAATCGACGACGAACTTTTGGCCTTAAGCGCCGAAGAATTGACGGCAGAGGAATTTGTAAGAAAGATTCGTGCCTTTTCGCCGGAGCCCGGTGCCCACTTCCTCTTCCGCGACGAACGCCTGAAGGTTTACGACGGTGAAGTAAGCGAGGAGGTAGTGGCAACGGGCAGGTACAAGGCCACGAAAAAGAAGCTTTGGATCGGAACCAAAGACGGCACCGTCCTCTTAAAGGAAATCCAACGGCCCGGTAAAAAGCGCATGGCCATCGGTTCCTACTTGGCCGGCGCCCACTTAGATGAGGAGGGAGAAATCTAATGTACGGCATGTACTACAATTTAGACTATCTCATTTACATTCTTCCCGGCTTTCTCTTGGCCCTTTACGCCCAATCGAAAATCAAGACAAATTTCGACAAATACAGCCGCGTGTCCAATCAAGAAGGCCTTACGGGCCGCTCCGTGGCGGAAATGATTTTGAAGAGCCACGGCATTTACGACGTGCGCGTGGACCGCGTGAGGGGAAGTTTAACCGATCATTACGATCCCTCTCATAAAGTCTTGCGCCTCTCGGATCCCGTCTATGACTCCACATCCATTGCGGCCTTAGGCATTGCCGCCCACGAATGCGGCCACGCCATTCAGCACCACGAAGCCTATGCGCCTCTTAAATTCAGAAATGCCATCGTGCCGGCGGCGAACTTGGGATCCAATCTGTCCTTTTTCTTGATCTTTATCGGCCTCTTTGCCTTTGAGCCGTTGATCAAATTAGGCATCGCCCTTTTCGCCATTACCGTCTTGTTTCAATTATTGACCTTGCCTGTGGAATACGACGCCAGTCACCGTGCCAAGGCCATCTTAGCCGACGGCGTCTTATCCGGCGAGGAAATGGTAGGGGTAGAGCGCATTCTTTCCGCGGCGGCTCTCACCTATGTGGCGAGCCTCCTTACGGCCATCGGCACCTTGCTCCGTTTCATGTCCTTGGGAAGGAGACGGGACTAATGAGAAATCCTCGTTTTCTCGCATTGACCACTTTGGAAAAAGTGGAGGCCGGCGCCTTTATTCAAGAGGCCTTCGATCCCAAAGGCTTGAAAGATGTGGATCGAAACCTGGCGGAGACCATTGTTTACGGCACGGTACAAAACAAACTTTTTCTGGACCATGTCATCGATCGGTTCGTGAAAAAGCCTGAAAATCTCGATCAAAACATAAGACAGCTTCTGCGCATGGCCCTTTACCAAATGCACTTTTTGGATCGCGTGCCGAATCACGCCGTGGTAAGTGAAACCGTCAAAATGGCAAAGGTCATTTCAAATGTGGGCGCAGCCGGACTGGTGAACGGCGTCTTGAGACAGGTGATCCGCCAAAAGGAGGATGCCTTCCACATTCGCGGCGAAGATGAAGTGACTCGCTTATCCGTCACCTACAGCTTTCCGAAGGAGTGGGTTGTTTATTTTCAACAACTTTTAAAGGACGAGACGGAGGATTTTTTAAAATCTACCTTCGAACCGGCGCCTTTAACACTTCGTCCCGTCTCCGTAGATCTTGCCTCCCTTATGGCAGAACTTGAAGAAGCGGGCTTTCACTGTGACGCGATGAAGTCTTTTCCTGCGGCGGTGGTAAAAAAACCGCGAGGGCTTTTTGAAACCTCTGCTTATAAAGAAGGCAGATTCTACGTTCAGGATGCGGCGTCTCAAGAGGTGGTCGGCTTATTTACGCCGGATAAGGACGCGGAAGCCATGGATCTATGTGCCGCTCCCGGCGGCAAGAGCTTTCAAATGGCGGAGTTTTTTTCCCATGTGGACGCCTTTGATTCCTCCCCGGAACGGTTGATGCGAATGGAAGAAAACATCCGCCGCTTAGGCTATAAGAACATCGCCACGGCGGTGCGGGACGGCAAAATGCCCTTGCCGAAGAAAAAATACGACCGCATTTTGGTGGACGCTCCCTGTACGGGCCTTGGCCTGATCCGGAGAAAGCCCGAGATCAAATACCGCGTCGGAGGGGAAGATGTGTTGCAACTGGCCCGGGTGCAAAGACGCCTGCTGGAAAATGCCTACGGCGCGTTAAATGACGGCGGCGAATTAGTCTACAGCACCTGCAGCGTCACCGTGGAAGAAAATGAAGGCGTTCTTCATTCGTTTTTGACGGATCATCCCGAGTGCCGATTAAAGGAAAAAGGAATGCGCTACTGGCCCCATCGCCACGGTACCGACGGGTTTACCATGGCCTGTATCGTAAGAAAGGATGCCTAATGCATTGGATGGAAATGACGCCGGAGGAATTAAAAGCCTATGTAACCACCTTCGGTGAAAAAAGTTTTCGTGCAACCCAACTCTTCGAAGGAATTCACGGTCAGCGTAAGGCCTTGGAGGAACTTTCGAATGTGCCCGATTCTCTGAAACAGGCTCTTCCTGCCCCCCTTCGCGGCGCAAAAATCGTAAAGCGGCTGGCATCGAAGCTGGACGAGACCAAGAAATACCTTTACGAATTGGAAGACGGGGAGATCGTCGAAGGGGTCTTAATGAAATACCATTACGGCCACAGCCTGTGCGTATCGACACAAGTCGGTTGCCGCATGGGATGTAGCTTTTGTGTGTCCACACTTAAGGGTCGGATTCGTGATCTCACGCCCTACGAGATGCTTTCTCAGATCTATGCCGTGGAAGAAAACGAAGAGGTTTCTGTGGGAAACATCATCCTCATGGGAAGCGGGGAGCCCTTGGATAACTACGACAATGTGCTTAGGTTTTTGAAGCTTCTCCACGATCCTAAGGGAAAAAACATGAGCTATCGCTCCATGACCATATCTACTTGCGGCCTCGTCGACGGCATTCGCCGATTGGCGAAAGAAGGCTTGCCCATTAATTTAGCCGTAAGCCTTCACGAAACGGATCAATCGGCGAGAGAGGCGCTCATGCCTATCGCCAACCGTCACCATTTAAGCGAACTTTTCCCGGCCCTTAGGGATTACTGCGACGAGACGAAGCAGCGGATCACCTTGGAATACACATTGATTCAGGGGAAAAACGATCAACCGAGAAACATTCGGGAAATGAAAGCACTGACAAAGGGCCTATTGTGCCATGTGAACTTAATTCCACTTAACGACACGGCCCATTTTTCCGAGAAAAAACCGTCGAGGGAGCACATTCTCAGGTTTCATCGAGAGTTGTCTCAAAGCGGCGTATCATGTACAATACGTAGAGAATTAGGCAGTGATATTCAGGCCAGCTGTGGACAATTAAAAGCGGGTTCTGAGGCCATAAAGACAAGGTGATACTATGATAATTTCTGCTTACACCCACATCGGTGGCAGGGAAAACAACGAAGACAGTTACTATGTGGATCCGAAAAAGCGCTTCGCCATCTTGGCTGACGGCATGGGCGGCCACGCGGCAGGTGAAAAAGCCAGCGCCTTGGCCGTCAATCGATTAAAAGAGGTGCTTTCCGTTTCCGTCGAAAACGAGCGGGAGCTTTTGGATCTTTTAAATAAAGGCGTTCACGATGTGAACCAAGAGATCTTCAATCAATCGGCAGCCCATTTAAAATACCGTGGCATGGGAACGACTTTAAGTTTGATTTACCTTCTGAAGGGCAAACTCTATTACATTAACATCGGCGATTCCAGAATCTACGGTTACGACGACGATCTCTTTCAAATCTCGAAAGACGACAGTTTCGTCAATTACCTTTTAGACATCGGCGACATTTCCGAAGAAGAGGCCCGGGTTCATCCGAAGAAAAACGTTCTGACAAAGGCATTGGGCACCACGCAAGGCATAGATTTTCAAATTCGGAGTTTGGATACGGATTTAAAATTTATCATCCTCTGCTCCGACGGCCTTTCCGACGTCGTGGAGCGGGCGGACATTCAAAAAGTATTAGAAACACAAACGGGCGATTATGCGAAGACGCTGGTTGAAAAGGCCCTGGATGGTGGCGGAAAAGACAATATTACCGTCATTGTGCTAGATAAGAGTAGGTGAAGGTATGCAAGGTATGATTTTAGCTGACAGGTATGAATGCCTGAAACGAATCGGAAGCGGCGGCATGGGCGATGTTTACAAGGCTCACGACCGCAGGCTGGACAGAATCGTTGCCATTAAAGTCTTAAAGAGCGAATACAACGAAGACGACAACTTCATCCGCAAATTCCGCCGAGAATCCTTGGCTGCCGCCAGTATTTCTCACCCGAATATTGTGAGTATTTATGATGTGGGCATGGAGACGGTGGCCGATGAAGACGTCTATTACATCGTCATGGAATACATCGATGGAAAGACATTAAAGGAATTAATTAAAGAAGAGGGCATGTTGAGCCAAAACCAGGCGTTGAATTACCTGATTCAAATCGCCGAGGCTTTAAAAATCGCCCACAATAAAAATATTATCCATCGAGACATTAAATCCCAAAACATCATGGTGACCCGAGACAATCGGGTGAAGGTGACAGACTTCGGTATCGCCCGCATGGCGGGAAATGCCACGGTCACCGTGACCAATGCGGTCATGGGCAGCGTCCATTACTTCTCGCCGGAACAGGCGCGGGGGCAAAAAGTCGATGCCAGGAGCGACATCTACTCCATGGGCATCGTGCTCTTTGAAATGCTCACCGGCGACGTGCCCTTTGATTCGGAAAATCCCATTACCGTGGCATTAATGCACGTACAAAACGACATTCCCATGCCATCGGAGCGAAATCCCAGAGTGAGTCCGGAAGTGGACCGGGTGTTTAAACACATGACGGAGAAAAAGCCTTCGGATCGCTACGACAACGTCAGTTTGATTATTGAAGATGTAAAGGCGATTTTGCTGGGCAAAGTTTACGGCGACCGGACACAAACGGATACGAGAACCACTGTAGTGATTCCCAATACCGGAAACAGAGCCCCGGTTGAGCCGACGACACACACGGATACGGCGGAGCGCGCAAAGAGAAATACGCGGCCCATCCCGGTGAAAAAGCCCAAAAAGAAAAGCAATCCACTGGCAACCATAGGCGGGGTCCTGCTGGCCCTTTTACTCCTCTTCGGCCTGGCCTTCGGCGGATCGAAGATAAAAAATATGCTTCTTGACGGTCAAAAAGGTGAAGCGGTGGAAATGATCGATTTAATCGGTAAAGATGTTTCCGAAGCGAAAGACTTCGCCGCTTCAAATGATTTGAAACTGGAAATAGACGAGAAAGAATCGGATGAGGGCATCAAACCCGGCACGATCTTATCTCAATCGGTGGACGAAGGGGAAGTCTTGCGGCGCGGCGATCAATTCTCCGTCGTCATCGCCAAAGAAGAGGAAAAAGTAAAGGTTCCCGATCTTGAGAACATGACCATCTCCGAGGCCCAGGCTACGCTGAAGACGGCGGGGCTCAATCTCGTCGTAGACAAGACGGAATACAGCGACAGCGTACCGGCAGATCGCATCATCAGCCAAAAACCGAAATCCGACGAAAAGCTTGCCAAAGGCGAAAGTGTCCACGTGACCATGAGTAAAGGACAAGACGATAAGACGACCGTCGTCCCCAATTTAAAGGGTGTTTCCGTTGAGAAAGCCAAAGCCCTATTGAGAGAACAAGGACTGAAACTGGGCAATGTGGAAGAGAGAGAAGATCTTTCCGTGGGACCCGGCGAAGTCGTTTGGCAACAATACAATAGCGGAAATCAAATTAAACAAAATTCAACGGTAGATATTATCGTGAGCAAACATGGCTCCGGCGGCGACAGCGACGAAGGATCGTCGGTAAGCCACAAAAATCTCTCCTACCGCATTCCGGACGACGGAGACACCCACGAAATCGAAGTGGTGGTAGAGTCCGGTGGCAGCGAACGCGTGGTGAACCACGAAGAAGTGGTCGGCGGCTCCTCGGTATCCTATCCGGTTCAAGGGCGCTCCGGCGATAAAGCTTATATACGCGTCGATGGCTCCGTGGTTAAATCGGTGAACTTTTGATGAATAAAAAAGGCAGAATCACGAAACTGTTGGGCGGTTTTTACTACGTCACCGCCGAAAACGGCGAAGTGTATGAAACACGGGCCCGAGGCATTTTTCGTCATCAAAAACGAAAGCCTGTCGTGGGCGATTACGTGGAGCTTTTAATTGACGAAGGGGATAGGCTCAATTCCGTAGAAGAAATTTTGCCGAGAAAAAACAGCTTGCTCCGTCCGCCGGTCGCCAATGTGGATCAAATTTTGCTCTTTATTCCCACGGCAAACCCGAAATACAATTTGTACTTGGTGGATAAAATGCTGGCTTATTACGAACAACAAAACGTGCGCATCGTCCCTGTGGTTTCTAAATGGGACTTGGATCCCGAAAAGGCGGAGGCACTCCGAAGCCTTTATGAAGCCAGCGGCTACCATGTCATGCATCTCTCGGAGAAGGACAACGAATCGGTGACGAAGTTGGAAGCCATGCTTTTTGAAAAGACCACCGTATTAAGCGGCGTGTCCGGATCGGGAAAGACCACCTTTTTAAATCGCGTACTGAACTTGGATCTCGAAACGGGCACGGTAAGCGAAAAGACCAATCGGGGCAAGCACACGACGCGGCACACGGAAATCTTTACGGGAGAGAAGGGGATGTATTTATTCGATACACCTGGATTTTCCAGTATTGAAATCGACTCCATCGCTTCCGCAGATTTAGACGCACATTTCAGGGAATTTGCGCCCTTTATTCAGTCTTGTAAGTTCCAGGATTGTCGCCACGTGAAAGAGCCGGGTTGCGCCGTGCGTGCTGCCTATGAAAGGGGCGACATCGTAGCCAGCCGCTTTGAAAATTATTTGCGCTTTTACGACGAATTAGTAGAAAAGGAGAATGGAAAATGGCGTTAGTGGCACCGTCGATTTTATCGGCAGACTTTTCAAAATTAGGTGAAGCCATCACATTTTTAGACGGGGAAAAAGTGGATTACATTCACATCGATGTCATGGACGGAAAATATGTACCGAATTTAACCTTCGGTCCGCCGGTCATCAAGGCCATTCGCCCCTTTACCTCCATTCCCTTCGACGTGCACTTAATGATCGAAAAGCCGGACGATTCCGTCGACGATTACATCGCCGCCGGAGCCGATCGTATTACCTTCCACACCGATGCCACCATTCACGCTCACCGACTGGTCCACCGCATCAAAGAAGCGGGAATCAAGGCAGGGGTGAGCTTAAACCCGTCTCAAAACCCCGAATCCATTCGCTACCTTCTCGAAGACGTGGACCTCGTACTACTCATGAGTGTCAATCCCGGCTTCGGGGGACAGTCTTTCATTTCGTCCACCATTGAAAAGGCGAAGCAGTTAAGGACCATGACCCATCGCGAGGATTTGGAAATCATGGTCGACGGCGGAATCAACGAAACCACCGGTGCCGCCATGGTGGAAGCGGGCTGCGACAGTTTGGTGGCGGGATCTTATATTTTTAAACACGAAGATCCCCGCGTCGCCATTAATGCATTAAAACGCCTATGAAGCGGGGCTTAATTATTACCGGCGGGCGGCGCCCGTCGAAGGAATTATTGGATCGGGAGATCCGTTGGGCCGACGGCATTATCTGCGCCGACAGCGGCTACGACGCTTTGGCCCACGTGCCGGAAAAATTAAAGCTGGTTATCGGCGACTTCGACAGCTCCCATCGCTTGGCGGAACTGAAAGAAAAACAGGTGCCCATTGAAATACTTCCGCCCATGAAAGACGAGACGGATACGGAAATGGCCATGACACGGATGCTGGCCTTTGATCCTGAGGAAATCCATATTTTAGGCGCCACAGGCAGCCGCTGGGATCACAGCGTGGCGACGATTTTTTCTCTTGAAGCCTATGTGGATGAGAAGGCGACGATCAGCTTGATCGACGAAAACAATCGCCTGCGCCTCGTCGGCCCGGGCCGATATCACGTGGAGCAGCTCGGCTTTCACTACGTGAGCTTCGTTCCCGTTACCGATTCCATCGAGATTACAACGGATGGCTTTAAGTATGAGGTGGATCATTTAACGCTTTACAGAAAAAAAACCCGCGGCGTCAGCAATGAATTGCTGAAGGACGCGGGTGAAGTGACACTACATGAAGGTAAAATGCTTATCATTCATTCAAAGGATGGATAGATAGCCCATCTTGTCAATAAAAAAGGCCCCGAAGGGCTTTTTTTGTTGCACTTAATTGACTTGGTTTCTCGGCTTTCTGTCGGCGATAAAATCTTCTAAGTTATCGACGCAGGCATTGCCCATTTCCAGACGAGCCTCCACGGTGGCATTGCCCAGGTGAGGTGCCAAGGTCACATTGTCGAGATGCAAAAGATCTTTCGTGACCTTCGGTTCGAATTCATAGACATCCAGGGCGGCACCGGCGATGGTTCCGTCTTTTAACGCATCGGCCAAGGCCTGTTCGTCGATTAAGGGACCGCGGGCGGCGTTAATGAAGGTGGCGGTGTTTTTCATTGCCTTAAAGGCATTGGCGTCGAATTTGTGTTTCAGTTCGGGAACAAAAGCGGAGTGGAGGCTGATGAAATCCGATTCTTTCAAAAGTTCGTCGAAAGAAACGTAGGTAGCGCCTAATTCTTCAATGGCTTCTTTACGGGTTCTCGAATTGTAAATAACCTTCATATCGAAAGCCAGCGCGCGCTTCGCCAAGTTTTGTCCGATATTTCCCATGCCGAAAATACCCAAAGTCTTGCCTTTTAATTGTTGGCCGAGGAAATAGGTGGGGCGCCATCCGCGGAAGCCGCCATCTCTTAAGTCCTTTTCGCCGCGAATCAATTGTCTCGCCTGTGCCAGCATTAAAGCAAAGGCCAATTCGGCGGTGGAGACGGCGGAGGAGGGGGCCGGTGCGTTGCAGACGACGATGCCTTTTTCACGTGCATAGGCGATGTCGATGTTGTCGAAGCCGGCGCCGTAATTTAAAATCAGTTTTAGATCCTTTGCGCCGTCGATGACTTCTCGATCGATTTTATCGGACAGGGGACAGATAAGAGCATCTTTTGCCTGAAGGGCCGCGATAATTTCTTCTTTTGTCATAGGGACATTGCTGTCGTTGTAGCTATAATCGATGGCGCCTAAGCGCTGGATAATTTCATCAGGCACACGACTGGAAATAAAAAGCTTCATAGTTACCTCCTAAAAAAAGCGATAAAAAAAGCCGATTCCTAAGAATCGACTCGTAATTAAAGGGCGCGTTCAACCTTGCCGGATCTCAGGCAACGCGTACATACGTAAATTCTTTTCTTCGATCCGTTAACAACGGCGCGGACGCGTTGAAGGTTCGGGGACCAAGATCTATTTCCTCTTTTATGGGAGAAGGAAATGGAGTTACCGAATTTTTTTTCTTTTCCGCAGATTTCACATCTTTTTGCCATACTTACACCTCCTCCGACATTTTTTCAACTCGAATTATTTTACCACAGAGAAAAATAAAATGCAATTAGGCTTCGGTTTTTTCCGGGAGGCTTATGTGATATAATGACGGTAATTCCCAATAGCGGAAAGGAGACGAATCATGCAAATTACGATCCCAAACGAAAAGGGCAATATTACCATAGATAATCAAGTCATCGCCACCATTGCGGGCGTTTCCGCCATGGAAAGCTACGGCGTCGTGGGCATGGCCAGCAAAAATGCCACGGACGGAATTTTCCAATTGCTTAAATTTGAAAACTTAACCAGAGGAATCGAAGTGTACACTGAAAACGAACGGGTACACATTCAATTGCACGTCATCATCGAATACGGCATTCGCATTTCTACCGTGGGACAAAATATTATTGACACCGTTCAATTTAATATCGAGTCGATGACGGGATTAGAAGTCGATCAAATCGAGGTTTTGGTCGAAGGTATACGAATGAACTAGAGGTAGGGTATGGATCAGATTACGATTACAGAATTTAAGGAAGCACTGATCAGTGCTTCGAATTTTTTAGAAATAAATAAAGAACACGTCAACGATCTCAATGTCTTCCCCGTACCCGACGGGGACACGGGCACCAATATGTCGAAGACCATTAAAAGTGCCGTGAAGCAAGTGACCGAATCCGACGCCAAGGAACTGGGCTCCTTAGCCGCTGAAATGAGCCGCGGTGCACTGATGGGTGCTCGGGGCAACAGCGGGGTTATTCTTTCCCAGCTCTTCAGGGGATTTGCCGAAGGCCTGAAGGGCCACGACGTCCTCACTGTGCCCGTCCTTGCCGCAGCCATGAAAAGCGCTTCTGAAATGACGTATCTCGCCGTCATGAAGCCCACGGAAGGCACCATCCTTACAGTGGGTCGCGAAAGTGCCGATTTCGCCGTGAAATACGCGAAGAAATACAGCGATTTAATTTTATTCGGCGAGGCCGTCTTGGAGAAGGCAAAGGAATCCTTGGCCAACACGCCGAATCTTCTTCCCGTCTTAAAAGAAGCCGGCGTCGTCGATGCCGGGGGCCAAGGCCTGGTGACCATTATGGAAGGGGCGCTGAAAGCCTTAAAAGGCGAAGCTGTCTTAGGTACCACGGAAGAGGGATCCCCGCAAGGCAAGGAAAAGATCGAACGGAAAGAAATTTCCACCGACGACATTAAATTCGGCTACTGCACGGAATTTATCGTGAACACCAAATCCAATCACGTCGATGATTTGAAAGCGGACTTAATTCCCCGTGGCGACAGCCTCATCGTCGTCGGCGACGACAGCATGATTAAGGTTCACGTTCACACCAACGATCCCGGTCTCGCCATTCAAAGCGCGCTGAACTACGGCTTTTTAAAAGACATTAAAGTCGATAATATGCGCCTGCAACATTCCGAGCGACTGTTTACCGATTATGAAGTGGAAGCCTCCAACGCGAAGGCACCTGAAGAAATGAAGCCCTACGGCTTTGTCTCCATTTGTGCCGGCAAAGGCATCGAGGAAATTTTCCGACAAGTCGGCGTGGACTATTTGGTCACCGGCGGACAAACGATGAATCCTTCGACAGAAGACATTTTGGCCGGCATCGACCGTGTCAATGCGGAACACATTTTCGTGCTTCCCAACAACAGCAATATTTTCCTTGCTGCGGAAGCGGCGGCGGATATATCCGAGAAAGAAGTTACCGTTTTAAAGACGCGCTCCATTCCGGAAGGAATCAATGCCTGCATCCACTTTATGCCGGACAAAGGCGTAGAGGAAAATGTCGAAACCATGATGGAAGCCGTAGACGATTTAACCACCGGCCAAGTCACTTATGCCGTACGAGATACGGAGATGGACGGCATCGCCATTAAAAAGGGCGACTACATCGGCCTTTCCGGTAAAAAAATCTTGGCAAAGGGCGAATCCGTGAACGACACCACCATCGAAATGATCAAAAAAATGGTGGATGAGGACGCCGCCTTCGTCTCTCTCTACGCCGGAGAAGACGTAAGTGGCGAGGACGTTGAAGCCTTGGAGGAACGCTTGGAAGAGGCTTTCCCCGACATGGACATCGAGATCATGCGCGGTGAGCAGCCAATTTATTATTATTTAATTTCAGTCGAGTGAGAAGCAGGCGCAGGCCTGCTTTTTCATTGGAGGCCCTATGGAACCACATGCGAGTATTTTAGAGATCAAAGGAATCGGCAAGAAAATTGCGGAAAAATTAAATAAAGCCTCCCTATTTACGGTGGAAGATCTCCTGTACACGCTGCCGATTCGCTACGAAGACGGCAGTGAGATGCGGGATTTTGCCCATCCGGATTTCGACAAGCCCGCCACCTATTACGTTCGTCTCGTGGAGAAAAAGCCTCGCCGCTATTTAAAAAAGGGCTTGAACATGCAGACCTTCGTGATTACCGACGGGGCCCGGGAAGGGGAAATGACCTTCTTCAATATGCCCTATTTGGACAAGAGTTTGCGCCTTGGAGGGGATTACTATATTTTCGGAAAACCAAAGTTTTTCAAAGATCGCCTGTCCTTTACCACACCGAAATTTTTCGATGAGACGAAGCGAAAAGAAGCGCTGGCCATCACTCCCATCTATCCCATATTAGGCGGCGTGGGGCAAAAGGCCACGGCAAAATTTATTCAAGAGGCTCTAAAAGAGGTGGCCCTGCCGTCGGTGGTGCCTGAGTACTTGCGGAAGCGCTACGGTCTTATGACGGAGACGGAAGCCCTTCAGGTGCTTCACGGACCGAAAGAGTTAAAGGATGCGAAAGTGGCGCTGCAGTCTTTGATCTTTTCGGAATTTCTCTGTTTTCAATTGGCATTAGGACGCTTCCACCAAAGCAGGAGCGAAGCGGGCTTTTCCATGGCAAAAACCGATTTGGCGGAAGTGATTTTATCGAATCTTCCTTTTGAGCTTACGGAAGGGCAAAAAGAGGCTTGGGACGATATCCGCAAGGACATGGCTTCATCGAGCCGCATGGAGCGATTGGTGCAGGGCGATGTAGGAAGCGGTAAAACCGTCATCGCCTTTCTCGCCATAGCCACTTGTGTGGCCTCCGGCCATCAGGCCCTTTTTATGGCGCCGACGGAAATTCTCGCCAGGCAACACTACGAAGAGGCCTTCGATTTGTTCATGCCTCTCGGCGTGCGGGTAGAGCTTTTGACGGGGAGCACCAAGGAAAGCAAGAAAAAAACCATTCGCGAAAACTTCGAAAGCGGAATCTGCGACGTGATTATCGGCACCCACGCCTTGTTTAACGAAGATTTGAAAAGCGACCGCATCGGCCTCACCATCACCGATGAACAACACCGCTTCGGCGTCATGCAGCGAGAAGCCCTGCAAGAGAAGCAGTCGAAAAGCGACCGTCTGATTATGACGGCGACGCCCATTCCCAGAAGCCTCGGCATTGTCATGTACGGGAATACGAAGATCTCCTCGATTCGAACCATGCCGAAGGGGCGAAAAGCCGTACAGACCACGGTGATTAATGAATCGGGTTTAAAAAACGCCTACGATTTTATGGAGCGCTTTTTAAAAAGCGGACAACAGATTTACGTGGTCTGCCCGCTCATCGAAGAAAACCCGGATTTCCCTCTGCACGCGGCGGAGGCGATCTATAAGTATTTTTCCGAGGATCGCTTTAAAAAGTATGCCGTTGGACTGATGCACGGCGCCCTTTCCTCCGAGGAAAAGAACAGGGTCATGGAAGCCTTCCAAAAAAATGAAGTGCAGATTTTAATCTCCACCACGGTGATCGAAGTAGGCGTCAATGTGGTTAACGCCAATTTGCTCTTTGTCTACGACGCCGATCGCTTCGGCCTCGCCACACTGCATCAGCTTCGGGGCCGCGTGGGCCGCGGGGATCAGGCGGCTTACTGCATTTTGCACAGTGCCAACGACAGCCTGAAGGCCGACGAGCGGCTCCGCATTATGGAACGCTCAGGCGACGGCTTCTACATCGCCGAAGAAGACATGAAGCTTCGTGGCGGCGGCGATTTTTTCGGCACACGGCAATCCGGCACCGTGGAATTTCGCGTCGGCGATCTGTTCGAGAACATGGACATTATGCGCTACGCCAAAGTGGAGGCCGATGCCATCTTACAGGGCGGACACCTCAATGCAGAGGAAGAACCGGATCTTTTAAAGGCGGTGGAGGCCTACGAGGCGCGAACCCAAGGGATATAATTGTTATAGGAAAGAGATTATGCTAAAATTTGAAGGGAAGTGGCCATGCGCGTCATTGCGGGAGAGAAAAAAGGACAACGATTAAAGACGCCGAAAGGCGATCGCATTCGGCCCACGGAAGATCGTATTAAGGAAAATGTGTTTAATCTCCTCTACGGCCCCTTTAGCGGGGTTTCAGTCTTGGATTTATTTTCCGGAACCGGTCATATGGGCATCGAGTTTTTAAGTCGCGGCGCAACATCGGCGTGGTTTTGCGATAATCATCGAGAAAGTATTCGAATTACCCGTGAAAATATAAAGATAACAGGGTATAATGACAAGAGCAGGGTAGTGGAAGGATCATTCGAGCACTGCCTCGAACTTGCCGTGAATGAAGAGATGGCATTCGACTACATATACGTCGATCCTCCCTATGCGAATCGTGATTTTTACGACCGCGCAGCCCAAACCATCGGTGCGCATCGGCTACTGTCTTCAGGCGGTCGCCTGGTATTTGAGGCGCCGAAGGAATATACTTTTTCCCACTACGAGCATTTGGCTTTGGTGCGGGAAAAGACCTATGGTAAGAAAAAAATTTGGATTTATGAAAGTTGTGATTAGGATTTGAAAGTCATTTACGCCGGAAGTTTCGACCCGGTCACCTACGGCCACTTGGATATTATCCGACGGGCAAAAGCCATTTTCGGAGAGGTCGTCGTCGCCGTATTGGATAATAAGAAAAAGCCGGGCTTCTTCACCGTAGACGAGCGGCTGGCGCTGTTGCGAGAGACGCTTAACGGGGAGACGGACATCGAAGTGGATCACTTCGAAGGACTCCTGGTGGATTATGCGAAAAAGAGAAACATTTCTACTGTGGTTCGGGGTTTAAGGTCCAATTCGGATTTCGAAAACGAATACACCGTCGCCATGGCCAACAAAAATTACGGAACCAATTTGGAGACCGTCTTTCTGTTGACGACGCAGGAGCATTTGTTTATCAGCTCTTCCCTCGCCAGGGAAGTGGCTTTGTTTAATGGAGACACGTCGCTTTTTGTGCCGGAAGTGGTAGGAGAAGCAATGAAGAGGAAAGTGAGAGGAAGGTAGCTTATGGAAGTTATGCGTTACATCGAAGATTTGAAAGATTTATTGGAAGTGAGTTCCACCATCCCGTTGACGGGAAAAGTGATGGTCGATAAGGAAGAAGTCAATGAACTTTTAAACCAAATCGAATCTCAATTTCCTCAAGATTTAGCCGAAGCCCAAAGCATTCGCGATCGCAAGGATGAAATAGTCAACGAAGCCAATATGCAGGCAAAACAAATCATTCAGGCGGCCCATGTGGAAGCACAAAAGCTTGTAAATGAAGACGAAATTACCCTCGCCGCTCAAGAACAAGCCAGAGAAATCATGAACCGCGCCGAACTGGAATCGGATCAAATTCGTCTTTCGGCTCGCGACTACGTGGACAGCATGTTGGAAAACACCCAAGTTCACTTGTCCAACATGATTAAAACCATTAACGAAAACAGAAAAGAGCTTTAAAAAAACGGCCTCGCGCCGTTTTTTCTTTGCTTAAAAGCCCCGAAAGTCCCGCCCCATTTTCCCGGCGGTCAAAAAGCTCCATAGATCCGTGGCCTTTTCCTCATAGGCCAAAAACTTTTGATCATCGAGGGTAGACTTTTTCACTTGTTTGAAATTGGAAAGAAGAGTAACGGAGGATTTTTTTGCCGCTCGAAGGTAGTTTTTGCCCGCCTCCGAAAAGGCCAAAACCTGAAAGGTCTGTTGCCTGGCCATGGCATCCTCGATGGATTTTTGATCCATGGCGAGAGAAGCGTGGAGCAGAAGGCGAGCGATGCGCCAGCGGGAATAGCGACGAGTCTTCACCAGCTCCGTAAATTCGCGAAAAGTCGCGGCCTTTCGCATACAAGCTAGTATGCGCTTGTCTAATCCTACTTCGTAGCCGGCCATGGCCGAAAGATCCATGGGAGTTAAAAGCCACAGGCCCCGATAAAATCGGTATAAAGCGTCCGCCAACTCCGTTTCCCTGTACTGAGGCGGGGATCCGGCACAGAATTTTGTCATCTCCCTTACATCGCTCATGGCGCGAATGGCCGATGCGGTGCGTATACGGTCCTTATCGCAGGCGCGCTTCACCATGACGAGGGGAACCTGCGGTGCCAACTGCTTCAAACTTTTATAATAGCCGTAGGCCAATAGGGCATTGGATTGAAACACCTGTCCCCAAGAGGTTTTTTCCACTTCCAAGGCCTGCTTGTACGCTGCGGCGTAGGATGCGCCGCTCTCCATGAAAGCCCTAAGCCGGGAATGAAATTGTTCGGTTTTTTCGTAGTCGTAAATGGCGTGAAAGGTGGTCTCGTCGCCGAACTCCGTGCCGCAAAACACGGCGTCCACAAGGGGCAGCTTACTCGCCACGGCCATGGCCCCGTAGGAAAAATACTCGCCGCCGGAAGTGGCCGACTGCACCGGGTGAGTGATTACCACATCGGCGCCGTTTTCCACAAGGTCGCGGGCTCGGGTAAATTTGTCGGTCACCACAGGCAGGCCCCTCTGCGTAAACGAGGCGCTCATTAAAACCACGACGCCATAGCCGCTTTCTTTGGCCTGCTGTATTAAATAAGTATGGCCGTAATGGAGGGGGTTGGTCTCCGCCACGATAAGTGCATAGGGCATGATTCAATCCTTTTCTTCACTTTTCTTCGATAGAGAACGATTATATGATATAATAACTGCGGTCAAAATGAAAATGCTTAAGGAGGAAACACATGAAAATTTTAGTCATTAACTGTGGCAGCTCTTCTTTGAAATACCAGTTAATCGATATGGAAGATAAGAAGGTTCTCGCAAAAGGCTTAGCGGAACGAATCGGCATTGAAGGCGGCCGCGTAAAATACGAAGCAGCCGGCAAAGATGAAATCGTCATCGAAGAAATGCTCTCCGATCACAAGGCAGCCCTTAAAATCGTCTTAGATTCTCTCAAACACGCCGAATACGGCGCCGTTAAGAGCTTAGACGAAATCGATGCCGTCGGCCACCGCGTCGTCCACGGCGGCGAAGCATTTGCCGAATCGGTGATCATCGACGAAAAGGTCATGAAAGCCATTAACGACAATGTAGAAATCGCACCGCTGCACAATCCGCCGAACATTATCGGTATCGAAGCCTGCAAAGAAATCATGGGCGACATCCCCATGGTCGCAGTATTCGACACGGCTTTCCACCAAACCATTCCGGCATTAAACTACATTTATGCCCTTCCCTACGAATACTACGAAAAATACAAAGTTCGTCGCTACGGCTTCCACGGCACCAGCCACCAATACATTACAGGACGTGCCGCTGAAATGCTCGGTAAAAAGCTCGATGAAGTCAACTTAATTACCTGCCACTTAGGTAATGGCTCCAGCATCAGCGCCGTCGTCGGCGGTAAATGCTACGACACCACCATGGGCTTCACCCCCTTGGAAGGCTTGGCCATGGGTACCCGTACCGGCGACATGGATCCGGCCATCGTTCCCTTTATTATGGACAAAGAAAACCTCTCCACCGACGAAATGTCCAATGTAATGAACAAAAAGAGCGGTGTCTTAGGCATCAGTGGCGTCTCCAGCGACTTCAGAGACTTGGAAGAAGCAGCTGAAAAGGGCAACGATCGCGCACAATTGGCACTGGATATTTTCGAAAACCGCGTCCGCAAATTCATCGGCGCTTATTTAACCGAAATGGATCACTGCGACGGCATCATCTTTACGGCCGGCGTCGGCGAAAACTCCATTTCCACGAGAGAACGGGTTATCGACGGCTTGTCTTCCTTAGGCATTAAGCTCGATCACGATAAAAACAACATGCGCGGCAAAGAAGCCGTCGTCTCAAGCGACGATTCCTCCATTCCCGTTTTGGTTATTCCCACCAACGAAGAATTGAAAATCGCCATGGAAACGGCTAAACTCGTTTAATTTCCTTGACAGGAGACCATTTCTTGTCATATAATAGCTTGCAGCAGTTTTAGAGGTGATACCTTTGCGTAGAGAATTTACTGATTTTTTACAAGGAAGTGACATCCACAAACACGTCGAGGGTCAGCTGATGAAAGAAGACAGTCCGCTTGATTTGGATGGTCTCGATTTCGTGGATCCCGTTGACTACGATATGGACATTTACAAAGTCGACGGCGATTTGGAAGTCGATGTTCGCGTAACCTACGACATTAAAACCCCCTGTGATCGCTGTTTGAAGACGGTGGAAGAAACCATCGACAGTGAATCCCGCGTGGTCGTTACCACAAATGGGGAAGAGGACGACGACGGAAATGTTCTGCTCGTCAGTACACTGGATGAATTCCCTTTGGCGGAAATAGTATTCTCGCAAGTGATAACATCCGTGCCGATCAAGGTTTTGTGTGATGATGATTGCAAGGGACTTTGCCCGGTCTGTGGTGAGGATTTAAACGAACATCCCGATCACCATTGTGAATCGGAAGGCATCAGCCCCTTTGAATCCTTGAAAAATCTATTCGATGAAAAAGCATAAGATAGGGAGGTGTAGACATGGCAGTACCTAAGAGTAAAACTTCGAAACAACGTAAAAACAAGAGACGTGCATCTTCTTATCGTCTGAATAAAACGACTGTCGCTGAGTGCCCCAATTGCCACGAAGCGAAGTTGCCCCACCGTATTTGCCCGAGCTGTGGTTACTACGATGGTAAAGAAGTTATCGCAACTTCTGAAGAAGTATAAGAAAAAAGCTTCCGATTTTTCGGAAGCTTTTCTTGTATTTAAAAGCCCCCGGTTAAGCCGGGGGTTTTGTTTTGGTCACCTTACGGCGTCCTTTTTATGCCCAATTGCCGTCTACAAATATGGGCACTTCATCTCCTTCTAATGTCGTCGCCGTAATCGAAAGATCCGACGTACCTACCATGAAGTCAACATGGATCAAACTGTCGTTGGCGCCTCGCTCTAAAAGAGCCTCACGATCTAAATCGCCGCCGCCCTTTAAATTGGTGGGATAGGCCTTGCCAAGAGCCAAGTGGCAGGAGGCGTTTTCGTCGTAAAGGGTGTTGAAAAACAATTGGTTGCGATTGGAAATAGGCGAGTCGTAGGGAACGAGGGCCACCTCACCTAAGTGGCGAGCCCCTTCATCGGTGTCCAACAACCGTGCCAGCACATCTTTTCCTTTTTCGGCATCGAAATCCACGACCTGTCCGTCTTTAAATCGCAACCAGAAGTGATCGATGACATTGCCGTTGTAAGCCAGGGGCATGGAGGCGTAGACGATGCCGTCGACTCCCATGCGGTGGGGAAGGGTAAAGACTTCTTCCGTAGGAATATTTGCCACAAAGTAGCGACCGTCGGGCAGGGTGGAGCCGCCGCCGGCCCAAATATGGCCTTCGGGTAGCGTGATCGTTAAATCCGTTCCCAAGCTGTTTTTGTAGTGAAGGGAGCGGTACGCGGCCTCGGTGAGCTTTTTGGCCTGTCCGTCCACCGTCGTCGTGTGTTCTTTCCAATCGGCGATGGTTGTTTCAGAGACGCGGGACATGTCGAAAATCGCCTGCCACAAATTTTTTACGGCATTTTCTGTGTCGGCATCGGGATACACTTTCTTCGCCCATGCCTTGGTGGCGATGCCGGCCACCGTCCAGGGATTTTCATCCTTCATAATGGCTTCGGAATAAAAGCGCATGGCTTTTGAACGGCTCATAGAAGCTGCTTGAAGCTTGTGGGGATCGATTTGTTTTAATAAATCGGGATCCGATCCCGTGAAGGACAAAAAGGCGGCGCCGCTGGTAATATAATGGCGGTACAAGGCCGTATCAAAATCATGTACCGTGTTCAATACATCATCGGGCGCGTGTTGGTATTTTAAAAGAGTGAGGTCGTCGTCGGACCAAATGACGCGCACATCGTTAGCGCCTTGGGCGTAGGCCGCTTCGGTACAGGCGACGACCAAGTCCCTTCCCTCGATGGGGCTTCGGATCACTAGATCTTGTCCCTTTTGCAATGCAAGGCCTGTTTTTATTAATAATTCAGCATAAGCATTTAGTTGTTCGTTGAAATTCATAGTTCCTCCTTTTTCTGAAAGTATACCACAATCCGGCGGCGAAAAAGAGGAAAGGATTCTTGCAAGGCCTTGATGGCCATGTTATAATATATCGGTACAAATACGCACACAGCCTCAGAACTTGGCCGTTGCCTAAGGGTCGCCTTGCTCATACGGGCTGTGGAGGAAAAAACATTTGGAGGTAATATGTCTGTAGTATCTATGAAGAGCCTGCTTGAAGCCGGCGTACACTTTGGTCACCAAACCAGAAGATGGAACCCGAAGATGAAGAAATACATCTTCACCGAACGTAACGGTATTTACATTATCGATTTACAAAAAACCGTGGGCAAAATCGAAGAAGCCTACGATTTCGTTCGTGAAACCGCTCAAAACGGCGGACAAGTATTATTTGTCGGTACCAAAAAGCAAGCGCAAGATGCCATCGAAAAAGAAGCAAAGCGTTGCGGAGAATTCTACATTAACCAACGTTGGTTAGGCGGTCTTCTCACCAACTATCAAACCATAAAGAAAAGAATTGCCCGTCTGAAAGATTTAGAAGAAATGGAAACAGACGGACGCTTCGACGTTCTTCCCAAGAAGGAAGTTATCGGCCTTCGTCACGAAAGAGAACGTCTTGAAAAATTCTTAGGCGGCATTAAAGACATGAACGGTCTGCCCGATGTCATGTATGTCGTCGATCCGAAGAAAGAAAATATCGCCGTTAAAGAAGCTCAAAAGCTCGGTATTCCCATCGTCGGTATTCTCGACACCAACTGCGATCCCGATGAATTGGATTTCCCCATCCCCGGCAACGACGACGCCATTCGTGCCGTAAAATTAATTACGGAAACCATGGCCAATGCCGTTCTCGAAGGTAAACAAGGGGCTCAAGACCACGCTGAAGAAGAAGCTGAAGTTGCGGAAGCGCCTGAAGCATCTGAAGAAACTGAAAATCAAATCACGGATAGTGCGGCTGATACAAAAGAACAAGAATAAGGTAAATTATAAGAGTTCTGAGCCATTAGAACTCTTATTTTTTTGAGAGTGCAACTCGTATCTGAAAGGGGACTGTAAAATGGAAATTTCTGCAAAAATGGTAAAAGAATTAAGAGACAAATCCGGCGCAGGCATGATGGACTGCAAAAAGGCATTAAAGGAATCCAACGGTGACATCGATCGCGCCGCCGACATCCTCAGAGAACAAGGCTTAAGCAAGGTCGCCAAGAAGAGCGATCGCATCGCCGCTGAAGGGATTGTCGAAAGCTACATCCACAACAACCGCATCGGCGTACTCATCGAAGTCAACTCCGAAACCGATTTTGTCGCTAAAAACGAAGACTTCAGAGAATTCGTACGCGACATGGCCATGCAAGTTGCCGCCGTCAATCCGAAATACGTTACCCGCGACGAAGTGCCCCAAGCTGAATTGGAACACGAACGTGCCGTATTAAAGGAACAAGCGTTAAATGAAGGTAAACCGGAACACATTGTAGAAAAAATGGTCGAAGGCCGTTTGGAAAAATTCTACAAAGAAATCGTCCTTTTGGATCAACCCTTCATTAAAGACGGCGACAAAACCGTTAACGAATTATTAACCGAACTGATTGCAAAAATCGGCGAAAAGATCAGCATCCGTCGCTTCTGCCGCTATGAAGTCGGCGAAGGCATGGAAAAACGCTCCGAAGACTTTGCAGAAGAAGTCGCAAAGCAAATGCAATAATCGGAACCGGACCATGGAACCTAAATATAAGAGAATCGTCTTAAAACTCAGTGGGGAAGCCATGGCGGGAGAAAAAGGAATCGGTATCGATTCTTCCGTAGTCAGGCTCTTCGCCTCGGAAATTAAACGCATCTCCGAAGCCGGTGTGGAAACCTGCATCGTCGTCGGCGGCGGCAATTTCTGGCGTGGTCGCGACAGCAAGGACATGGACCGTGCTACATCCGATTACATGGGCATGCTGGGCACGGTGATGAATGCATTGGCCCTTCAAGATGCCCTTGAGCAAATGGACGTGGTGACTCGCGTCATGACGGCCATCGAAATGAAGCAGGTGGCAGAGCCCTACATTCGTCGCCGCGCCATTCGCCACTTGGAAAAAGGCCGTGTGGTCATTTTCTCCGGCGGCATCGGCAATCCCTATTTTTCCACGGACACCACGGCAGCCCTTCGCGCAGCGGAAATCGACGCCGAAGTGATTCTGCTGGCGAAAAAAGGCGTCGACGGCATTTACGATTCCGATCCCAACCTCTTCGAAGACGCCGTGAAATTCGACAATTTGTCTTATTTCGATATTTTAAGCAAGAATTTAAAAATTATGGATTCGACAGCCACTTCTCTATGCATGGATAATGAAATTCCCTTGCTTGTCTTTGGCATCGATGAATCGAGCAATCTCTACGATGCGGCCATGGGCAAGGATTTAGGGACCCGTGTGGAATAAGGAGGATTTTGTATGGATTTTAGCGAAATTAAAAAAGAAGTTCAAAGCAAAACGCAAAAGACTGCCGATCGCTTAAAAGAAGAATTGGCATCCATTCGTGCCGGCCGCGCCAATCCCTCTCTTTTAGACCGGATTACCGTGGAAGCCTACGGCCAACAAACGCCTTTAAATCAAGTTGCCGGCATTACGGCGCCGGAAGCGCGTCTGTTGACCATTCAACCGTGGGACGCTTCGTTGATTCCCGCCATTGAAAAGGAAATCTTAAAGTCGGATCTTGGATTAAATCCCTCCAACGACGGTAAATTGATTCGCCTGGCAATTCCCGCTTTGACGGAAGAGCGACGCAAGGACATGATTAAAGTCGTAGGAAAAGATGCCGAACAATCGAAAGTTGCCATTCGTAACATTCGTCGCGAAGCCATTGATTTAATTAAGAAAGCGGAAAAGAACAAGGAAATTTCCGAAGATGACCAAAAAAATTATGAAGAAGAAATTCAAAAGGTCATCGACGATGCGGTCAAAACTATCGACGCCATTGCGAAAGCTAAGGAAGACGAATTACTTGAAATTTAAATACAACTGAATAGGGCCCCTGCGGGGGTTCTTTCTTTTTAGGAGAAATTATGGATTCTGATAAAAAAGCCATGCCCAAACACCTGGGCATCATCATGGACGGCAACGGCCGTTGGGCCAAAAAACGTAATTTGCCCCGAACCTACGGTCATAAAGAGGGCGTAAAGCGGGTATTAGAAGTGGTGAGGGCCTGCTACAAATTAAATATTCCCTACCTTTCCCTCTACGCCTTTTCCACTGAAAACTGGAAGCGACCGGAGCAGGAAGTATCCAACTTAATGTTTCTTTTGCGCACCTTCATCGATCAATACATCGACGAATTGGACGAAAATGGCGTGAAGCTTAATATTATGGGAGACACCTCGGCTTTGGGAGAAAAGACGCAGGCCATGGTCTTAGGTGCCGTACGGCGCACCGAATCCAATAAGGCGCTGACATTAAATATCGGCTTAAATTACGGCGGTCAAGATGAAATCCTTCGCGCCGCAAAGGCATTGGCGCAAAAGGCGAAAGACGGCGAAATCGCCGTTGAAGCCATCAATAAAGAAGCATTCGAAAGGGAACTTTACACGAAAAATCAACCGCCTTTGGATTTATTGATTCGCCCCAGCGGCGAACTTCGGGTCAGCAATTTTATGCTTTGGCAAATGGCCTACGCGGAATTTTGGTTCTCGGACATTTTGTGGCCGGATTTCACGGAGGACACATTAAAGACCGCCATCGACGATTATCAGACCAGGGACCGGCGATTTGGAGGCGTATAATTGAGTAATCTGTTAAAACGAACGATGACGGGTTTGGTGCTGCTCGCCCTCTTAGGGACGATTCTCTTTTTCGGCGGACGTGTGCTGCACTTTGCCGTGCTGTTTTTTTCATTGGTGCTGTGCCACGAATTAATCGGCGCTTTTAAACACAAGGGGAAGGAAATTCCCGAACACTACATTCACTTGGCCTGTGCCTTTCACTTTGTGGTCTTTGAGCGCGGTTGGCCTTGGTTTGTCGCCTTCACCATTCCCTTATTTTTTCTCATTCTCTATTATTTAAAAGAAGATCAATTTACCATCGAAGACATGGGGATTTCAGCCTTAATTCTGATCTATGTGCCCACCTTTTTGTTTCCACTCATGTCATTGGATAAGACAAATTACCTTTACTTAGTCTTTGTCATAGCCATTGCCACGGACACCTTCGCCTATTTGACGGGAATGGCTTTTGGGAAACACAAACTTTGTCCTTCCATCAGTCCGAATAAAACCGTGGAAGGAGCATTGGGCGGCGTTATCGGCGCACTGATCTGCGGACTAATCTACTGTATGGTTGTCGACATTCCGGTTACTTACCTTCACGGTCTGTTTATCGGACTGGCTTCGGTAACGTCACAGCTCGGCGATTTATTTGCATCGAAAATCAAACGCGCCACGGGGATCAAAGACTTCGGGAACTTTTTACCGGGCCATGGTGGATTCATGGATCGCTTCGACAGCATGCTATTAATCATTCCCATGGTTTATATTTTGTACCACTTCGCACTTTAGGAGGTTATATGACGACCCTTTTCGGTTCACTATTTGTCTTTGTACTGATTATCGCCATACACGAATTCGGTCATTTTGCCGTTGCAAAGGCCGTGGGCATTCGCGTCAATGAGTACGCTATCGGCATGGGACCTTTAATTTATAAAAAAGAGACAGAAGAAACACAATACAGCCTGCGGGCCCTGCCCATCGGCGGCTATGTGGCCATGGAAGGGGAGGAGTCGGCATCGGATGACCCTCGGTCGTTTAATAACGCAAGCCTTCTAAAGCGCGCGGCAGTTATTGTAAGCGGCGCCGGCATGAATTTTGTCTTGGCCATCGTCGCCTTTTCCCTTTTTCTCTTAATTACCGGCTATCCCACGCGAACCGTCGACAAGGTGCTTCCCGACTCTCCGGCGGCTACAGCCGGAATTCAAAAAGGGGATGAGATTCGCTCCATTGACGGAAAGCCCATCGAAGACTGGGATCATTTTTCAAAGACCGTGGCCGCTTCTAAAAAGCCCGTAACCATCACCATTCATCGCCAAGGAAAAGACCTCTCTTTTTCCGTAAAGCCCGTGGAAAAAGACGGCCGCTCCATTGTTGGCATTCAGCCTACCAGCGAAAAGCATCCGGCAAAGGCCATTGGCGACGGATTTAAAATGACGGGGAAGGTCATCGTAACGATCTTCGATGTTTTGGGTAAATTATTTACGGGAAGCCTGAGCATCGATAATTTGTCCGGTCCCGTCGGCGTGGTGAAAGTCATCGGCGATTCGGCGAAATACGGTTTTGCCTCCCTTCTTTTTATTACGGCTTATATTTCGGCGAACCTGGGCTTTATGAACCTGCTTCCCATTCCGGCTCTCGACGGCGGAAAACTCGTGTTCCTTTTGATCGAGGGAATCATCGGCAAGCCCTTAAATGAACGAATCGAGCAAGGCCTTTCCGTGGCGAGCTTCGTTTTGCTTTTTGCCCTTATGATTTACGTGACGATTTTCGGCGATATTGCACGATTTATCCACTAGAAAGGACGATGAACTTGTCTAAACATACGAGACAGATTGCTGTCGGCGACGTATTAATCGGCGGCGGCGCTCCGGTAAGCATTCAGTCCATGACCAATACGAAAACAAAGGACGCAATTTCCACCATCGATCAAATTCATCGATTGGAAAAAGCCGGTTGCGACATTATTCGCGTGGCGGTCAACGATTCGGAAGATGCCGAGGCTTTGGACCGAATCATTCCCGCTATTTCCATTCCGGTTATTGCCGACATTCAATTCGACCATCGCTTGGCCCTTTATGCCTTGGAACACGGCGTCCACGGCCTGCGCATCAATCCGGGAAACATCGGCGAGGCATGGAAGGTAAAAGAAGTGGCGGAAGCGGCAAAGGCGCGGAACGTCTCCATTCGTATCGGCGTCAATTCCGGTTCCGTGAAGCCTGCTTTTATTGAAAAATACAGGGGCGTGAATCCGAAGTCCATCGTGGAATCGGCCCTCGATGAAATCGCCACACTGGAAAAATTCGGTTTCGACGCCATTAAGGTCTCCTTAAAATCATCGGACGTGCGTCAGTCCATCGAAAGCTATCGGGAATTTTCCCGCGTCAGCGACTATCCACTTCATCTTGGCATTACCGAAGCCGGCGCCGGCATGAACGGCATCGTCAAATCCTCGGTAGGCATGGGCACCTTACTTGAAGAAGGCATTGGCGATACCATGCGCGTCTCCTTAACAGGGGATCCCGTCGATGAAGTGTACTGCGCCAAGGCCATCCTTCAAAGCCTGGGCTTAAGGCAGGAAGGCATCGACATCGTCGCCTGTCCCACCTGCGGCCGCACGGAAATCGATCTGATTCATTTGGTTGAATCCGCTGAAGACCGCTTTAAGTCTTTAAACTTTGAAGGAAAAATCGCCATTATGGGTTGCCGCGTCAACGGCCCCGGCGAGGCACGAGAAGCGGATTACGGCATTACCGGCGGCAACGGCCGCGGCGTGATCTTCAAAAAAGGCGAAATCGTCAAAACCGTCGAAGAGTCGAAACTCTTAGATGCTTTAATCGAGTTAATAGAAAGGGATCATCGGTGATCGAACAAAACAACCATCCATCAGAGCGTAACCTGATGGATTTTATTTTAGAAAAATCCCTGCCCGTAAAAAAAGTGGTCTATCAGCGGGATAAGTCCGGTATGGCCTTGGTGATGGATTGTGAAGCAGGAGATTGGCGTGAGTCATTTGAATCGCTTCTTACGGCGTGTTATCCAACCTTATCCATCGAAGTGCACTACTTAGAGAAGAAGCGGGAGATGAAAGAGTATTCTGAAGATGAGATCTTTCATTTTCTGAAGACTTCGATTATTTCGTCGGAAGCCTGGCTGGAGAGGGCATGTTTTTCGATGAATGAAAGCCGCATCACCCTAAAAGTCCCCAATGCCACGGTGGAAAAAACCCTTCAGTCCATGGAAATCGAAAATCGATTGGAGGAGTTTACCGGCACACACTACTTTCTGGAATGCGAATGTGCAGCGGGGGAATGTGAATTTAAGGTTTTAGAGGAGATGATCGAAAGCGAGGAATCCGTCTTTTGCGACGATATAAAAATCGAAAGCCCTCCTGTAAAAGACAGGGATAAGGGCGACGAGGTCTACCATTACGGAAAAAATAAATTTGAAGCGCCGACGCCTCTGGCACAATGCCGCGTCGGCGAGATGGTAACCATTATGGGATCGGTTTTTGACTTCGACGAACGACCTGTAAAAAACGACAAAACCCTCTTTATCCTCTCCGTTTACGACGGAACGGACAGCACGAAGGTAAAGGCCTTTGTTAAAAATCAGGAAGCCGAAGCTTTTGCTCGCACCTTCTCCAAGGGAAAGACCGTCTGCATCCACGGGAAGTATGATTTCGACAGCTTCGATCGCACAGAAAGCATTATGGGGCGAAACATGAAGCCATCGTCCGCACAAAAGCGGGAAGATCGAAGCGAAAGAAAGCGGATCGAACTGCACGTTCACACAAAAATGAGCAATATGGACGGCACCAATACCATCGACGAGTTTGCGAAGCAGGCCAAGGCCTGGGGTCACGAGGCCATTGCCATTACCGACGACAATGTGGTACAAGGCTATCCCGATGCCATGAGTGCGGCAAAAAAACACGACATTCGCATTCTCTACGGCGTGGATGCCGATGTGGTCGACGACGAAGAGTGCATCTTTAAAAATCCCGGCGAGGCTCAATACGGAAGTAGCTATGTGGTCTTCGACTTGGAGACCACCGGCTTTTCGCCACGTTTCGACGAAGTGACTGAGATCGGGGCCGTGAAAATTCAAGACGGCCGCATCGTGGATCGCTTTTCCACCTTCGTCAACCCCATGCAACCGATTCCGCCGCGGGTCGTGGAGTTGACCCATATTACAAACGACATGGTGGCAGACGCCGATCCCATCGATGTGGTGCTGCCGCGCTTTGAAGCATTTATCGGCGACAGCATTTTAGTGGCACACAATGCTTCCTTCGACTCCAGATTTATCGAGTTCAGACGAAAGGGGAAGGTGCCTTATGCCACCATCGACACGCTGCTTTTGGCCAGGTCTTTGGATATTCAAGTTAAAAATTATAAATTAGGTACCTTGGCAAAGCGCTTCGGCATTAATCTGCAAGGTGCACACCGCGCCGTGAACGACGCAGAGGCCACGGCGGAATTGTTTATTCAGCTTCAGGCTTTGGCGGCAAAAGTCGGCGTGGAGAAGCCTCAAGATTTGAACCGATTAAAGCCCGAGTCGCCGGAAAAAACCTTCCCGACCAAGCTCACGATTTTCCCGAAAAACCTACAAGGTCTTATGGCCATGTACCATTTAATTTCCGCCTCCCATATGGATCATTTCTTCAGAACGGCACGAATGCTGAAGTCGGAAATTATGAAATCGAAAGAGGACTTTATTCTCGGATCCGGGGGAGAAGAGGGTGAATTAATCGATGCCTACCTGCGCGGCGCCTCCCATGAGGAATTAAAGCACATCGCATCGACCTTGGATTACATTGAAGTGGCGCCCGTTGCGCGCTACGAGCGGGCCTTTGCCGACGGCCTGTTGCGAAGCGAAGAAGACGGACAAGCCATGATCCGCGATCTAATGGAATTAGCCAAAAGCTTGGACATTCCCGTCGTCGCCTCGTCGGACGTTCGTTATATGAATGCTGAAGATGCCGAGTTCTTGGAAATTTTGGAATATTCGAAATTCCGTGGCCGCCCCTTTACAAATGGTAAGGCCTATTTTATGACCACCGAAGAGATGCTTAACGCCTTCTCTTTTTTAGGCGACGATGCCGAGGCCATTGTCATCGACAATCCCAAGATGATTGCAGAAGCCATCGAGGTATTTCCTCCCATTCCTTCGGGAAAATACCCGCCGAAAATTAAAAATGCCGATGTGGATCTCAAGGCCGATGCCTTTAATCGGGCGCGGGAAATCTACGGCGATCCCCTACCGAAAATTGTAGAAGATCGTCTGAACACGGAGCTGGAAAGTATTATCGGAAACGGCTATGCCGTCATGTACAAGATCGCCCAGCAGCTTGTGCAAAAATCCAACGCCGACGGCTATTACGTCGGCTCACGGGGCTCTGTAGGCTCTTCCTTTGTCGCCACCATGACGGGCATTACGGAAGTCAATCCCCTCATGCCCCATTATGTCTGCGGCAAATGCAAGCACAGCGAATTTATCGACGACGGGAAAGTGAGCACCGGATTCGATTTACCAAAGAAAAACTGTCCGGTCTGCGGCGAGCCATTGATTCGCGAAGGTCATAAAATTCCATTCGAAGTCTTTTTGGGTTTTTACGGCGATAAAGAGCCCGACATCGACTTAAACTTCGCAGGGGAATACCAGCCTACCGCCCACAAATTTATCGAAGATTACTTTGGCGAAGGCTTTGTTTTCCGCGCCGGCACCATCGGCACCTTGGCGGAAAAGACCGCCTTCGGGCTGGTCAAAAAGTTTACCGAAGAAAATAATATTCAAAAAAATCCCGTGGAGATCCTGCGTCTGGCCAAGGGCATCGAAGGAGTCAAGCGCACAAGCGGCCAACACCCCGGCGGCATTATGGTGGTGCCGAAGGATGAGGACATTCATCACTTCACCCCCATTCAGTACCCGGCGGATGAAAAGAAGAAGAATGTCATCACCACGCACTTCGACTACCACTCCATTAGTGAAAATATTTTAAAACTTGACATTCTCGGCCACGATGCGCCTACGATTCTTCGTATGTTGGAAGATTTAACCGGCGTAGCCATGGAAGACATTCCCATGGACGATCCCGACGTTATGAGTCTGTTTACATCCGCCGACGCTTTAAAGGTCGACGAGTCCGTTTTCTCGTCGTCTACAGGCACTTTGGGGATTCCCGAGTTCGGCACAGATTTTGTCGTGCGCATGCTTATGGATACGAAGCCCTCTACCTTCGGCGAGCTCGTAAATATTTCAGGCCTTTCCCACGGCACCGACGTATGGACGGGCAATGCACAGGACCTGGTTCACTCCAACAAGGCGACGATTTCCGAAGTCATCAGTACGCGGGAAGATATTATGAACTACTTGATCGTAGCCGGAGCCGAAAATAAAGTGGCCTTCGATACTATGGAGGCCGTGCGTAAAGGACGGGGCCTTCCGGAAAAATACATGGACGTGTTGAAGACCTTGGATGTACCGAGTTGGTACTTTGAAAGTTGCGAAAAGATCAAGTACATGTTTCCCCGCGCCCACGCCGTGGCCTACGTCATGACCAGTCTGCGCATTGCTTGGTACAAGGTCCACTACCCTCTGGCCTTTTACGCTGCTTACTTCACCACAAAGCTTTCGGATCTAAACGGCGATATTTTGGTCCAAGGCTTTGATGCCGTCAAGAAGCGTGTGGAATGGATCGAGGGAAATGACGAGGCGACAAAAGCGGAATTATCGGAAATTCCCATTTTAAAAGTTGTACTGGAAATGATGGCGCGAGGCTTTGAATTCGAGCCCATCCATTTAGGCGCATCCCACTACTCGAAATTTTCCGTCTACGAAGGCAAGGTGCTTTTGCCCATTAGCTCCCTTCAGGGAATCGGGCACACGGTGGCCAAAGAAATCTACAAGGCCATGAACGAACAAGCCTTTCTTTCCGTAGAAGACATGGTTAAACGAAGCGGCGCGTCGAAAACCGTCGTGGAAACCCTAAAGGCCCACGGCGCCCTCGACGGAATCCCGAAAGATAACCAGTTAAGCCTGCTGGATCTTATTGGCGATAGTGGCAAAATGTGATATACTAAAGAAAAGATAGACGAGTAGAACTAGAGTGGGTCCACCACTCTAGTTTTTTATGGGAGGTGAGTTCTTGAAACATTCTCAGGTACGCGCGATTGTATCGGAGGCGGCGGAAAAAGCGGCCACCGAACGAGAGTATGAAGTGGTGGAAGTCGACATCACCAATAAAAATCCGTCGCGCATCATAATCACGGTGTATCATCCCGACGGGGTGCAAATCGACGACTGTGCCGATATATCCCGGGCTGTAGGAGACATGATCGACGACAAGGATTTATTCGAAGGGAAGTACACCCTGGAGGTTCAATCTCCGGGATTGGATCGGCCCATTCGAACGAAAGATGATTACCGCAGGAATATGGGGAAAAAGGTCGAGGTTCACCTGTACAAAAAAGTAAACGACCAAAAAGAATATGTAGGTATTTTAGCGGATTACGGCGATGACACCGTGGCTATCCGCACAGAAGATGGAACAATTGTCACCTTTGATTCAAACTCCATCTCATTAATGCGACAGGTCATTGAATTTTAGGAGGCAAAGAAAAAACAATGAATGAAGAGTTTATTTTAGCTCTGAAGCAATTAGAAAGCGAAAAAGGCATTCCGGAAGAAGTCATTATCGAAGCATTGGAAACGGCACTGATGTCCAGCTACAAGAAGAATTTCGGCACATCGCAAAATGTGATTGTTGAAATTAATCGCGACACGGGAGAAATTTCCCTGGCTGCCGAAAAAGAAGTGGTCGATGAAGTTTTTGACGAAAACACGGAAATTGCCGTAGAAGATGCCCGATTAGAAAATCCAAGGCTTGAAATCGGCGATGTTTACTACGAAAAAATCGATCCGGAAAAATTCGGTCGAATTGCCGCACAAACGGCGAGACAAGTCGTGATTCAGCGAATTAAAGACGCCGAGCGAGAAGTCATTTACGACGACTACGCCGATAGGGAAAATGAAATCATTACCTGCGACGTACAAAGAGTCACCAAAGGCAATGTCTTCGTGGATTTAGGAAAGACCGAAGCGATTTTGCCCGTATCGGAGCAAATTCAAGGAGAAACCTACCGCCAAGGCGATCGCTACAAAATGCTTGTCTTGGAAGTCAACAAGCAGCCGAAAGGGCCGCAAATCGTGCTCTCTAGAAGCCATCCGAATTTGGTACGACGCCTCTTTGAGCTGGAAGTGCCTGAAATTCACGACGGCATCGTAGAAATTTTCTCCATCGCGAGAGAAGCGGGAAGCCGCACGAAGATCGCCGTGTTCAGTAAGGACGATGAGGTGGATCCCTTGGGCGCCTGCGTCGGCTTTAAAGGCAGCCGCGTCAAGACCATCGTCGACGAATTGCACGATGAAAAAATCGATATCGTCATTTGGGAATCGGACATTGCGGCATTTATCGGCAATGCGCTGAGCCCGTCAAAAGTTGTCGAGGTCTTCATTAATCAGCGCGAAAAATCAGCCATGGTCGTGGTACCGGATTATCAACTGTCCCTGGCCATCGGTAAAGAAGGCCAAAACGCGCGATTAGCGGCGAAGTTAACCAATTGGAAAATCGATATAAAATCCGAAACCCAATTCGAAGAATACTTGGATTCCCTGGGTATGGATGCGGAAGATTTTAAAACATATTTTGAAAACACTCAGACCTCGGTAGCGGAAGAGTCGGTTATTAACGATGAAACGGCCGACGAAAAACCCGTAGCCCATGAGGCAGATAATTTTGCCAGTATCGGCGGTTTAACGGGCATGGATTTATCGGAATTGTTCCAAGATGCGCAAAAGGCACCGGAAGAGGCATCCGATGACAGCGAGGTTGAAGCGGAAGATGTGGAGTAGGATGAGTAAGAGGATTCATCAATGAACAAGCAGAAGAAAGTTCCCTTGCGCAAATGCGTCGGGTGTTTTGAATCGAAGCCGAAAAACGAGCTCACAAGAATCGTAAAAAATAAAGAACAAGAGGTTTTTATAGATGAAACAGGAAAAGCAAACGGCAGAGGCGCTTATGTTTGTAAAGATATAAAGTGTTTAAATAAGGCGATTAAATCAAAGGCCATTGCCAAGGCATTGGGTAAAGACTTGTCCGAAGAGGCAATAGAATCGCTCCGTCAATCACTTTCAGATCTATAGACCCCTTATACTAAGGAGGTGTTCTCATGTCCAACAAGAGAGTTTATACGGTTGCTAAAGAATTTGGCATGGCCAGCAAGGATTTAATGGAAATTCTGGCGCAGGCAAATATAAACGTGAAAAGTCACATGAGTACTTTAACTGAAGAGCAGCAGAAGGATCTTTTAAGCTTTATCCGTAAGGCGCAAAATGCGCAAAGTGCACAACAGCCCGGCGAAGAAAAAGCGGAAAAGAAAGAGCCCGAAAGAGAAGAACGACCGGAGAAAAAGAAAAAAGCGGAGGCGTCGTCTGAAAAAGAAGCTGCGCCTGTAAAGAGTGAAAAGAAGCCGCAGAAAGTAGAAAAGAAACCGGAAAAAGCCGAAGTAAAGCGCAAGGCACCGAAATCTCATAAGAAAGCGGCACAAGAAAAAGCGAATGATATGCCGGCGTCCACACGCAAAGAGCCTGCGAAGAGTGCGCCTGTTACCGACGTTCACGAAGAAAAACAATTCATGGACGGAACGGGCGGAAAACATTCGGATAAAAAGAAAAGTAAGAAGAAAAAGCAAAAAGAAGCAAAAAAATCGCGTAATAACGAACAAAGCGGCGCACGTAATCAAGATTTTGAGAAGCCGAAAGCGCCGAAGAAAAAGTCGAGAAGTCAGAAGCGTAAAGAGCGTATGGCAAAGGAAGATGTAAAGGGGGACGGGGCTATCAAGATCAAGGCACCGTTAACGGTGAAGGAATTTGCTGACACAGTCGGCATCAGCTTGGCACAAGTTATAACGAAGTTAATCGGTTTAGGTGTTATGGCGACACAAAACGAATCCATCGATCGGGATGTCATTGAAATTTTAGCCGACGAACTCGCCATCGAAATCGAATTTATTTCCGAATCGGATTCGAACATCGAAGAAATCTACAATTTGGATCAGGAAGATCCCGAGGAAAGCCTGGTTGAAAGACCGCCGGTTGTTACGGTTATGGGCCACGTCGACCACGGAAAGACCTCGATTTTGGACGTCATTAAAAAGAGCCATGTTACGGCGTCGGAAGCCGGCGGCATTACGCAACACATCGGTGCTTACCAAGTATCCGCAAACGGTAAGCTCATTACTTTTTTGGATACGCCGGGCCACGAAGCCTTCACGGCCATGCGCTCCAGAGGGGCTTCCATTACGGACATCGCCATCCTCGTGGTCGCTGCAGATGACGGCGTCATGCCTCAAACGAGGGAAGCCATTCACCACGCAAAGGCTGCAGGCGTACCAATTATCGTCGCCATTAATAAGATCGACCGCGATGGCGCCAATCCCGACCGCGTGCGCCAAGAGCTCACCGAAGAAGGCTTGGTCTGCGAAGATTGGGGCGGCGACACCATCATGGTGGAAGTATCCGCCAAGACGAAGGAAGGGATTCCCGAGCTATTAGACATGGTGCTTCTCGTGGCAGAAGTGCTTGAGCTGAAGGCCAATCCCGATCGCTTAGCCATCGGCACCATTGTGGAAGCCCGCCTCGACAAGGGCAAAGGCCCCATGGCCACGATCCTCGTGCAAAAAGGTACTTTAACCGGCGACAGCTACATCGTCAGCGGCACCTGCTACGGACACATTCGCGCCATGACCGACGACAAGAAGAAACGCTTGAAGACGGCAGGCCCTGCGACTCCGGTTGTGGTATTAGGTCTCGACGGCGTTCCCAATGCAGGGGATACAGTCTATGCCGTTCAAGGCGAAAAGACCGCACGAGAAATCGCAGCGCGAAACATCGCACACGAAAGAGAAGAAAAACTGGCGTCTAAGAACAAAGTCTCTTTGAACAACCTCTTTGACAAGATTAAAGAAGGGGAGCTTAAGGATCTGAACTTGGTTGTGAAGGCGGATGTAAAGGGTACGGTTGAAGCCCTGACTCAATCTTTGTTGAAATTAAACGACAACGAAGAAGTAGACGAAGTACAAGTCAACATCATTCACTCGGGTACCGGCGGGATTAATGAAAGTGACATTAACCTGGCTTCCGCATCCAACGCCTTGGTCATCGGCTTCAATGTTCGCCCGAACATTAATGCCATCGAGCTGGCCAAGCAAGAAGAAGTGGATGTGCGCACCTACCGCGTCATTTACGATATTTTAAACGACGTGAAAAATGCCATTAGCGGCATGATGACGCCGGAAATTACCGAAGAAGTCTTGGGACGCTGCGAAGTAAGAGAAACCTTCAAGCTTCCTTCCAACGACATCGTCGCCGGTATTTACGTCCTCAAGGGAAAAATTGCACGAAAAGCATTTGTCAAAGTCTTGCGCGACGACGTCATTATTCACGAAGGCCCCATCTCCTCTTTGAAGCGCTTCCAAGATGACGCCAAGGAAATCGCCCAAGGCTACGAAGGCGGCCTTATGGTTGAAAACTTCAACGACATTCAAGTCAACGACTTGTTGGAATGCTATATCGAAAAAGAAATTAAGAAGGAAATTTAATTATGAAGGATAAACGAGTTCACCGTATTTCAGAAGAAGTGAAGAGGGAACTCTCCGACATCATTCAAAATAAATTGAAAGATCCTCGGATCCCTCCCTTGACCAGCGTCTCCTTCGTCTCCGTGACGCGGGATCTTTCCTTCGCCACCGTGGGCATCTCCATTTTCGGCGACGATGAGGCGAAAAAAGATGCCATGGAGGGCCTTGAAAGTGCCAAAGGCTTCATGAAGAAGGAATTAGGCAGCCGATTGAAATTAAGAGCCATGCCGGAATTGATTTTGGAGCTTGACGAAAGCATCGAAAAGGGCATGGCCTTGGAAGAAACCATTAATAAGGTTATGGAATCGGAGCATCGCGGTGAGTGAGATCAAGGTATTCGCCGATCAATTAAAGAAAAAAATTGAAGATGCAAACGTCGTCGGCATCCTTTCCCACAAAAGCCCCGACGGCGACAATCTGGGCAGCTTAGAAGCCATGTGGGGCTGTTTAAAGGGTATGGATAAAAAGGTGATCTACATCTCCAACGACGATGTGCCGGCAGATTTCACCTTCTTGCCCTCCACGAAAGCCCGTGTAGCCATCGACGACATTCACGAGCCCCTACCTCTTATAATCGCCTTAGATTCCTCCGACGTTCATCGCTTCGGACCCGAAGGCGAAGCGCTCTTTAAAAAAGCGGCCTACACGGTGAATATCGATCACCACATGAGCAACGATCATTACGCCGATTTAAACTATGTCTCGCCGAAAGCCACCTCCACGGGAGAAGTGCTTTTTCGGATCTTTGAGGCCATGGATATCCAGCTCACACCGGCTATGGCCACGGGGCTTTACACGGCCATGTCCACGGATACGGGGAGCTTTCAATACGACAGCGTCACCGGAGACACTCACCGCATTATAGCCGCTCTCTACGATGCCGGCTGCGATCACAACATCATGGTGCGATCAGTGTATCAGTCGATGTCGAAGGAAAAACTGGCCCTTCACGCTCGTGTTCTCTCCAATCTGAAATTTATGGCGGACGGGAAAGTCTCCATCGCGATTTGCCGCCTGGAAGATACAAATGTTACCGGCGCGCCGAAGGATGCGACTGAGGGCATTGTGGAAAAGGCGCGTAACATCGACGGCGTCGAAATGGCCATTTTCCTGAAGGAAAAGGCCGAGGAAGTGAAGCTGTCTTTCCGCTCAAAAAGTTATTTGGACTGCACGGAATTTGCCTCCGTCTTCGGCGGCGGCGGCCACATCCGCGCTTCCGGTGCATCGCAAAGGGATTCGCTGGAAAATGTTCTGGCAAAGGTAGAATCCTTGGTGCGGGAAGAAATAGAAAATCAATAACGATGAATGGCATTTTATTAGTGGATAAACCCGCCGATTGGACTTCCCACGACGTCGTACAGAAAATGCGCCGATTGTTTGAGACAAAGCAAGTCGGACACACGGGGACCTTAGATCCCATGGCTACGGGCCTTTTGCCTATATGCATCGGAAAGGCGACAAAGGTGGCGGAGTATATTTCCGACGATAAAAAAGCCTATGTCGCACGGGCGGTGAGGGGCATACGCACAGACACGGCAGATACGACGGGCGTGATCTATGCCGAGAGCGAATCGCCGATTCCCGAGAATTTCGACAATGTACTTCAAGGCTTTATGGGAGAGCAGCTGCAGCTGCCGCCTATGCACTCGGCTCTGAAGTACAAGGGGAAAAAGCTTTACGAGTACGCCCGCAAAGGCATTTGCGTACCGAGAGAAATGCGACCCATCACGGTGACGAAGCTTGCTTGCTTAGAACAAGACGACGAAGAGATCAGCCTTCTGGCCGAAGTCTCCTCCGGCACGTATATCCGCACCCTTTTAGACGATATCGGTGTGGCGGCAAAGTGTTTTTTAACGATGTCGGATCTTCGCCGAGTGTCAGTGGGAAACGCCACCGTCGAAAGCGCCTATACCATCGAGGCGTTGGAGGCTATGAGCCTCAATGAACGAAAGAGCCTGTTGCTTCCCATGGACCGGCTTCTCGACCATCTTCCGCCGATTCATTTGCCGAAAAAGCGGCTAAAGCCCATGACCAACGGAATGTCTTCGCGAATTTCATTTCCCGTGGATAAAGCTCCCCTTTACCGCATTTACGCCGGGGATGTGTTTATCGGCTTGGGCGTCGTGAAAGAAGAAGATGGCACGACGAATGTTTGCATGAAAAAAGTTTTAGTTTGAGGTGTTTATGGAGGTTATTCAAGTCGATTTAGATTCTGAAATTTCCCGTGAGGCGACCATTGCCCTGGGTAATTTCGATGGATTGCACAGCGGTCACCAAACATTAATCAAGGAAGTCGTAGCGATGGCAAAGAAATTAAATTGCCTCTCTTCCGTTTTAATGTTTAAGACCCACACAAAAAACATGACTGACGGCATTTCCCAAGAACTTTTAACCTCGCGTTCACAAAAACACGACATTCTTCGTGAAATGGGCATCGATGTAATTTATGAAATTGAATTTAACGAGCGCATCATGCGGCTGAGTCCGGAAGCCTTCGTCGTCGATTTTTTAGTCGGTCACTTGAAGGCCAAGGGCGTGGTGGTCGGCTACGATTACCGCTTCGGCTTTAAGGCCTCCGGTGATGTGAATACCCTGGATGCGCTTTGCAAGGCCCATAATCTGGATCTGGCTGTAAAAAAAGCCGTCACCTACGACGGAGAGGCCGTATCCAGTACGCGCATTCGATCCGCCGTAAAAGAAGGGGATGTTAAGCTCGCCGAAGCCCTTTTGACGCGGCCATTTACCATTCGAGGCAAAGTGGTCCCCGGAAAGCAACTGGGTCGCACCATCGGTATTCCCACGGCAAATATTCTTTACAACGCCAACTATGTCGTGCCGAAATACGGCGTTTATCTTACCGGCGTCACCGTCGAAGGGGAATTTTACTACGGCGCCACCAACATCGGCACCAATCCCACCTTTGCGGAGCAGGGGATAAAAGTGGAAACTTATCTTTACGACTACAAAGGCGAGAGTCTCTACGGAAAAATCATGGACGTCGCTCTTTTGGATTTCATCCGACCGGAGATTGCCTTTGACAGCGTGGAAGAATTAAAAGCGCGCATGGACCGGGATCTGAAGTTCATGGAAGAACAAATTCATCAAGAAGAATTTACAAAGTAACCGGTTAATGGTAAAATAACAAGGTATTGTTAGTTTGGCTCAGTTTGTCGATCCTCGACGCTTACTTGGTCAAACCGAATTTAAATTAGGAGGAAATTATGTTATCAAAAGAAAAGAAACAAGAAATCATCAAAGCGTATCAAAGAGAAGAAGGAGACACCGGTTCTCCCGAAGTTCAAGTAGCAATTTTAACCTACACCATTAATACGCTGAACGAACACTTAAAAGAACATAAAAAAGACCACCACTCTCGTAGAGGTCTTTTGAAAATGGTCGGTAAGAGACGGAACCTTCTCCGCTATTTAAAGAACAAGGATGTGGAACGTTACAGATCCCTTATCGAACGCTTGGAAATCAGAGGTTAAGACAGTATTTTAAAGAGCGGGCGACCGCTCTTTCTTTATAGAGAAAAGAGAGTGACATGTATAAAACATATACGACAATGTTAAATAACGAGCCTCTTCATATAGAGATCGGGAAGGTCGCCAAGCAGGCCAACGGTGCCTGTTGGGTAAGACAAGGCGAAAGCGTCGTTCTCGTAACGGCCACGGCATCGACAAAGGCTCGCGAAGGGGCGGATTTTCTTCCCTTAAGCTGCGATTACGAAGAAAAATATTATTCCTCGGGTAAAATCCCCGGCGGCTTTAACAAAAGAGAAGGTCGCCCCGGCACCAACGCCATTTTAACCAGTCGACTCATCGACCGGCCCATTCGCCCTCTTTTTCCGTCGGATTACCATCACAGCATTCAAGTAACGGCTACCGTACTCAGTTACGATTCCGACTATCCCACGGATATCTTAGCTATGATCGGCTCTTCCGTCGCCCTGTCCATTTCGGACATTCCCTTCCAAGGCCCCACGGGATCCGTGCGGGTAGGCCACATCGACGGTGAATTGGTCCTGAATCCTTCGGTGGAGGATCAAAAGCGTTCCCGCTTAAATCTCGCCGTTTCCGGTACCGCCGATGCCATTATGATGGTGGAAGCGGAAGTGGATTTACTGGAAGAAAGCGACGTACTTGATGCCATCTTCTATGCCCATGAAGAAATTAAAAAATTAGTCGCCTTTATCGACTCCATTGTCGACGAAGTGGGCAAAGAAAACATGGAATACGAACGCCTCATCATCGACGAAGACTACAAGAAAGCCATTTATGATGCGGTCTACGACAAAGTGGCAGAAGCCCTTTGGATCGCCGATAAAACGGAACAAGGCCACGCACTTTCGAAGATCAAAGACGCCCTTATCGCCGATTTGGAAGAAAAAGAAGATTACAGAGAGGTTCAGGTCAATACGATTTTTGAAGACTTCACCCAAGAAATCTTCAGAAAACAAATTCTCGTCGACAGAAAACGAAGTGACGGCAGAAGCTTCACTGAAATTCGCCCCCTCTCTTCGGAAGTCAGTCTTTTGCCTCGCGTCCACGGCAGCGCCCTCTTTACCCGCGGTCAAACCCAGGCCCTCACATCCGTCACCTTGGCGGCTTTAACGGAAGGGCAAATCATCGACGGTTTGGATCCGGAATACACGAAGCGCTACGTCCATCACTACAATTTCCCCTCGTATTCTGTCGGTGAAACGCGCCCGCCGAGAAGCCCGGGTCGCCGCGAAATCGGCCACGGAAACTTAGCTGAGAGGGCCTTAATTCCCGTGCTCCCCACGGAAGATGAATTCCCCTACTACATTCGCGTGGTCAATGAAATTTTGGAATCCAACGGTTCTTCCTCGCAAGCAAGTATTTGCGGATCCACCTTGGCATTAATGGACGCCGGTGTGCCCATTCACGCACCTGTGGCCGGTATTGCCATGGGTCTTATCGACAACGGAGCCGATCCCGTAATTTTAACGGATATTCAAGGCCTGGAAGACCACTACGGCGACATGGACTTTAAAGTCGCCGGCACCTCCGAAGGCATTACCGCCCTTCAAATGGACATTAAAATCGACGGCGTATCCAGAGAAATCCTCTCCCATGCACTGAAACAAGCGCACGACGCCCGCATGGAACTCTTGGCCCACATGAAGGGCACCATTGAAGCGCCGAGAGCAGAACTTTCTCCCTATGCACCGAAGATTACCGGGCTTCAAATCGATCCCGATAAAATCGGTGAAGTCATCGGTAGCGGCGGCAAAGTCATTCACAAGATTACGGAACAAACCGGCGCACAAATCGAAATCGAAGACGACGGTCGCGTATCCATTATTGCCAACGACGACGGCGCCCTCGTGGCGAAGAAAATAATCGAAGACATCGTTCACGAATTGGAAGTGGGCGAAATCTTCGAAGGCACGGTTACGAAAGTTGTGGACTTCGGCGCCTTTGTTGAAATCCTCTGGGGCCGCGAAGGTCTGCTCCACATTTCAAACATCGACCACAAGCGCATCGCCAAAGTGGATGATGTCCTGAAAGAAGGAGACAAGGTGAAAGTTAAAGTTATGAATCTGGAGCGGGGGAAGATCGGCCTTTCCAGAAAAGCACTTTTGCCGAAACCGGAACGGAAACAAAACTCCGAAGAAAAAAAGTACGACGATAAAGACAATAAATAAAACGAAAACCGCTTCGGCGGTTTTTTTTATAAAAAGGAGATTCTATGAAGGTCAAAGTAATCAATAAATCCCATCATCCCCTTCCGTCCTATAAAACCGAAGGTTCCTGCGGCATGGACTTGCGCGCCAATTTAGATGCGCCGAAAACCCTAAAGCCCTTGGAACGTGCCATGATCCCTACGGGGCTTTACTTTGAAATACCAAAGGGCATCGAAGGGCAAGTTCGGGCGAGAAGCGGTCTTTCCCTGAAAAAAGGCATTACATTAATCAACGGCATCGGAACCATCGACAGCGACTACCGCGGGGAACTGGGCATCCTCGTTGTGAATTTATCCGATGAATCGGTAACCCTCGAAGACGGAGACCGCATCGCCCAAATGGTCTTTATGGCCTACAAGGTGGCCGACTGGATTCAGGTGGATAGCTTAGATGAACTCTCGAAAACTGAGCGAGGCGAAGGTGGATTCGGCCACACGGGCCTCCGTTAAAATTAGGTAGAGGGACGTAAATTATGTTATAATAAATCCGAACATATATTTGATGAAATGAGGATTCCCTTGCCAAGAAAAAGAAAAACCACGAAAAAAAAGACCGTCGCTCAGAGCCAACAAAAGGCTTACATGATCGGGGGCTTCATCATCATTTTGGCCATTCTTTCCATGTTGAGCCTTTATAGCGAGCAAATGGGCGTATTCGGAGATCTCACCTCTTCGGTCATTGGTGTCTTATTCGGAAGAGTCGGCCCTGTTTTTTGTGCCCTGCTTTTTGTTATCGGCCTGTTTTTCATCACCGACTGGGACGTAAAGACGAAGTTTAAAGTTTTGGCCCTGGGTATCACCGTTTTTCTCATGGCAATTTTAATTACCTACGACCCCGCGCGCCCGAGTTTAAGCTGGAACGCGCGATTAAACCTGACGGGCCCTTATGTGGATCCGGGCTTCTTAGGTGAAAACTTCGCCCGCTTATTTGTCGGTCTTCTGGGTACCGTGGGAAGCATCACGGTCATGGTTTTAATCACCTTCTTTACGATCTATCACCTACCGTCGAAAGCGCGGCGCACCATGATGAAAGAAAAAATGGCAGCGTATTTCCGCGAGAAGAAAGAGGCCGGAGAAAAGCTGCGCATTGAAAAAGAAAAGGCCGAGCCGAAAGAAGAGAAGAAGCCGACAGGGAAAAACAAAAAAGCAAAGAAAGTTATTTCCTCCGGCGCCGAGGCCTTTAAGGAATTTGAATCGCCGAAACAAAAGGCAGCCGAGCCCGTAGAAATCCGCGATTATCGACCGGCCGTCGAGGAAAAACCGAAGCGCACGGAAACCCTGAATGAAACGGAAAAAGAAGCCTTCGCGAAAGATATGCAGACGGAAGTTCAGGAATCGGTCTATCATTTTCCGCCGATAAAATTACTGAAAAAGCCCGGTGCAGGACCTGTGGCCGGCGACGAGGACATTCGGAAAAATGCCGCAATTATCCAGGAAGTCATGGATAATTTCAACGTGGATTGTCGCGTTCGCGCCATTAACCGCGGCCCCACCATTACATCCTACGAATTGGAGCCTTCTCCCGGCGTGAAGATTTCAAAAATCGTCTCCCTGCACGATAATCTCAGTCTGTCCTTGGCGAGTCCGGGCATCCGCATTGAAGCGCCGATTCCGGGGAAAAGTGCCATTGGGATCGAAGTGCCCAATAAGGAAAAAGACAGCGTCAATCTTCGCGAGATCATCGAAAGCAATGTTTTCGACGCCTTGGATTCCACGGTGCCCCTTACATTAGGTAAAGATATTAGCGGAAATGCCATCGTTTCATCCATCGATAAAATGCCCCACCTTTTAATCGCCGGCGCAACGGGTTCGGGGAAATCCGTGTGTATTAACAGTATTTTAATGGGCATTTTGTACAAATCGGCACCTGAAGATGTGCGCTTAATTCTCATCGATCCGAAAGTGGTGGAACTGGGGATTTACAACGGCATTCCCCATCTTTTGATTCCCGTCGTTACGGATCCGAAGAAGGCGGCCTTTGCCTTGGCATGGGCCGTGGACGAAATGGAAAAACGCTACAAGGCGTTTGCCGAAACCGGGGTACGGGACGTATCCGGCTACAACGAAAAAATGAAGGCCGCAGGGGAAAAGACCATGCCGAAAGTCGTCATCGTCGTCGACGAGTTAAGCGATTTAATGATGGTGGCGGCAAAAGAAGTGGAAGACTATATTACGCGACTGGCGCAAATGGCCAGGGCGGCTGGAATCCATTTAATTCTCGCGACCCAGCGCCCGTCTGTTGACGTCATTACGGGAACCATCAAGGCGAACATTCCCTCGAGGATCGCTTTTTCTGTGTCCTCTTCCATCGATTCCCGCACGATTTTAGATATGTCCGGCGCGGAAAAACTTTTAGGAAAAGGGGATATGCTCTTTTATCCTTCAAGCTTCCCGAAACCGAAGCGCCTTCAAGGGGCCTTTGTTTCAGACCAAGAAGTGGAAAATGTGCTTGAATTCGTAAAAAATCATACGGAAGCTGCTGAATACGACGAAGAAGCCCTGGATACCATGGAAAAGAAAGTCCAAATGGCCGTTACCGACGAGGATCCTCTCTTGTATGACGCCGTCGATATCGTACTGACTCAAGAACAGGCTTCCATTTCCTTTATTCAGCGGAAATTAAAAGTGGGCTATGCCAGGGCCGCACGCATTGTGGACCAAATCGAAGAAATGGGCATTGTCGGGCCAAACGAGGGTACGAAGCCGCGGAAGCTGCTCATGACAAAAGAACAAATCGAAGAAATGAAGAAAAATCAGGAGAATATATGAAAAAAGTGTCCATCGTTACTTTAGGGTGTTCCAAAAACGACATCGATTCAGGACAAATGCGCGGGGTCTTAGACGAATCTCGTTTTCTGTTTACCGATCAGGTGACAGATGCCGAGGTAATCGTCGTCAATACTTGCGGTTTTATTGATGCGGCAAAGGAAGAATCCATCGACACCATTCTGGATCTGGCCAAGCTAAAGGAATCGGGCAAACTGGAAACCTTGCTTCTCGCCGGCTGTCTGGCGCAACGCTACCCCGATGAACTATTAGAATCCATCCCGGAAGCGGACGGCATCTTAGGACCGGGGCATATTCGCTCCATCAATGAAGCCATTGAACAGGCGGAAAATCACGAAAAACCGATTTTTGCCGCTTCCCTTGAAAATGACTATATTGAAGAGGCCCGCAGGGAAGAAGTCTCCGTTACCGAATACGTAAAAATTTCAGAAGGCTGCAACAATCGCTGCGCCTACTGCATCATTCCCTTTCTAAAGGGAAACAACCGCAGCCGCACCATGGAGCATATATTAGATGAAATTCGCCACTTAGTTGAAAGAGGCACTCGCGAGGTCATTCTTATCGGCCAAAACTCCACAGACTACGGCATCGACCTTTACGGAAGATACGCCTTGGTGGATCTGTTAAAGGCATTGAGGGATATCGAGGATCTGCGTTGGGTGCGAATCCTTTACGCCTACCCGGATCATTTCGACGACGCCCTCATCGATGAAATGAAGAATAATCCGAAAATCCTTCCCTACATCGACATTCCCATTCAGCACGTGGCGGATCCCGTATTAAAAGGGATGAATCGAAAGACCGATCGCCGCGCCATCGAGTCCTTAATTACCCGTTTGCGAAGCGCCATGCCTGACATAGCCATTCGCTCCACCTTTTTACTGGGCTTTCCCGGCGAGACGGACGAGGATTTTCATGAAGTCCTTGATTTCTTAGAAGATTATCCTCTGGAGCGTGCCGGGGCGTTTGCCTATTCCCGTGAGGAAGGCACGCCGGCTGCCACCATGGCGGATCAAGTGGCCGATGATGTAAAAGAAGCCCGCGTAGATGCCTTTATGGCGGCGCAAATGGATCGATCGGAGCGCCTCATGGAAAAACAAGTGAGCCGCACATTGGAAGTTTTGGTGACAGAAATAACCGAAGAAGGCGCCATCGGTAGGAGCTATTTAGATGCGCCGGATATCGACGGCATGGTTTCGATTTACACAGATGAAAATTTAGCTGTCGGCGACTTTATAAAAGTTGAAATTACCGAGTCGACGGCATATGATTTAGGTGGTGATTATATTGAACATTGCAAATAAACTGACGATTATGCGCCTCTTTCTTGTGCCTGTCTTCGTCATCTTGTTTTTAATAAATACCCCGGCAACGCGCCTCATGGCCTCCCTCGTCTTTTGCGTGGCAGCCTTTACGGATTTTCTCGACGGGCATTTGGCGCGGAAGTATCATTTAGTGACCACCTTCGGAAAATTTCTCGATCCCTTAGCCGATAAGGTGCTTACGATCTCCGCCTTTATTATGCTGGTAGAAGAAGGAGTCATTCCCGCATGGGGCGTAATTATTATCGTCGCCAGAGAATTGGCCATTACGGGCTTTCGCATTTTGGCCGCATCGGATAATATCACCATAGCGGCTAGCCCCTTCGGTAAGATTAAAACCATTACGCAATTGGCATCTTTAATCGCCTTATTGTTTTCGCCTCCCATTCCCGCGACCATCGGCATCGTTTTATTCTATGTCGCTGTCCTACTCACGGTATTAAGCGGCGTGGACTACTTGGTGAAAAATAAGGGTGTCTTGGATTTAGAAAATATATAGGAGCACCTATGAAAGCAGAAATTATTACCATCGGAACGGAAATACTGATCGGATCCATTTTAAATACCAATGGCCCCTATTTGTCGCGAAAGCTCACCGATGCCGGCTACGATGTGGAGTATCACGCCTCGGTAAGGGACAAGTATGAGGCCATTCGCGACGCCATCGAGACGGCCCTTGAAAGATCCAATGTTATCTTTCTTTGCGGCGGACTCGGGCCGACCCAGGATGACATGACGAAGCAGGCCCTGGCCCACGCATTGGATTTGCCCTTGATATTCGATGAGAAGCAATGGGACTATATTCGCAATGTATCCATGAGCTTTTCTAAAAATATTACGGAAAACAACAAGCGCCAGGCGGAATTTCCGGAAGGAGCCGTCGTTATTCCCAATGCCAAGGGCACGGCTCCGGGATGCATGCTGGACTACGAGGGCAAGCAATTCTTTATGCTTCCCGGACCCCCGCGAGAATTCGAGCCCATGGCCGACGACATTGTCGCCAATTACCTTAATCCGGTGCATGGTAAAAACTTTATCACCAGTTTGCGCCTGGTTAATATCGGTGAATCCAAGTGTGAGTCCATGTTCCGCGAAGCGAAGATCGAAACGGAAAATGTGGAAATCAACACCTTCGCCAAGACCGGCGAAGTGGAAATAAAAGTCATCGCCCATGCGGAAGATGAAGGGGAAGCCGAAATTATCGAGAAGGAATACGCAGAAGCCCTTCGCGCCCTTCGGGAATTATTCGCCGAGTTTATTTACGGCGACGGCGAAAGAGATGTCTTTGAAACCTTGGTAGATTGTCTTACAAAAAAGAATTTGACCATCAGCTTTGCCGAATCCGTCACCGGGGGCAATATGGCCCACATGATAACCTCCGTCGCCGGCGCAAGCAATGTGCTCCACGAAAGCTACATCACCTACAGCGACGAGGTAAAAGAAAAGTTATTGGGCGTGAAACCCGCCACCATTTCCAAAGATACCGTGGTATCTGAAACTGTGGCTTCGGAGATGAGTCGCGGTCTCTACGAAAAGACAAAGAGCCGCTACTGTGTGGCCACCACGGGGGAAGCCGGACCGGAATCGGCCACGGGAAAAGAAGTGGGCACGGTTATTTACTCCATTCGAAAAGACGGCGAAGAAGTGTTAAAAGAAAGCCGCATGTACAAAGGCGATCGCACCACGATTCAATATCGTAGTTCGAAATACATTTTGGCACGGATTTTATTACATGAGTTAGGAGAGGAAAATGGACGAGAGTAGAAAAAAAGCATTGGACGATGCCATCGCGAAAATTGAAAAAGAATACGGCAAAGGCGCCATTATGCGTCTGGGCGAAAACGCCAATTTAAACATCGAATCCATTCCCACAGGCTCCTTAAGTCTCGACATCGCCCTGGGAATCGGCGGCATTCCCAGAGGCCGTATCATTGAAATTTACGGTCCCGAATCTTCCGGTAAGACCACCCTGGCGCTGCACATGATCGCGGAAGCGCAAAAGCTCGGCGGCACGGCGGCCTTTATCGATGCGGAACATGCCCTGGATCCCCAGTACAGCAAAAATTTAGGCGTCGACACGGAAAACTTAATTATTTCCCAGCCGGATACGGGAGAACAGGCCCTTGAGATTACAGAAAGCTTGGTTCGAAGCAATGCCGTGGATCTCATCGTCGTTGACTCCGTGGCGGCATTGGTGCCCAAAGCCGAAATCGAAGGTGAAATGGGGGACAGCCACATGGGGCTTCAGGCCCGTCTCATGAGCCAAGGGCTCAGAAAATTAACCGGCGCCATCAGCAAATCCAAAGCCTCCGTTATTTTCATCAATCAATTGCGCGAAAAAATCGGCGTCATGTTCGGCAATCCGGAAACCACAACCGGCGGTCGGGCTCTTAAATTCTTTACCACCGTTCGCATGGATATTCGCCGCATCGACAGCCTGAAAAAAGGCGATGACATTATCGGTAATCGCGTCCGTGTAAAAGTGGTAAAAAATAAAGTGGCCCCTCCCTTTAAAAAAGCGGAATTCGACATCATGTACGGCACGGGCATTTCCAAAGTGGGCTCCGTCCTGGATGCCGCCGTTGAAGCGGGCATTGTGGAAAAATCCGGCTCCTGGTTTAGCTATGGCGATGCAAAGCTCGGCCAAGGTCGGGAAAATTCCAAGGCTTATCTCAGCGAAAATAGCGATCTTTTGGCTGAAATCGATGAAAAAGTGCGTATCCACTACAATTTAGGCAACAAACAGGTCAACGAAAGTGGGGCCGGCGAACCTTCCGAGGAGGAATAGTCGTTGAAATTCCTGTACTTCACAGATAGTCATATTCGAGGGACGAATCCGAAATCAAGAACGGATTCGTTTTTCCATACGGTTAAAACTAAATTACAGGAAATTCAATCCGTGGCACGGGAAGAATCCGTGGATTATATTCTACACGGCGGCGATTTATTCGATCGTCCCGACGTATCTATTTCCGTTATGAATGAGATAATTCCCATTTTAAAGGGATTCTCCGCGCCCATCTACGCCATTAGCGGCAATCACGATATTTACGGCCACAACCCCGTCACCTTGCCCAGGACCATGATGGGGCTCTTGGACACCTTGGGCATCATTCATTTGATTAACCACCGGAAAATTCTCTTAAAAGACGAACATACCACGGTGCAATTAAGCGGCTCCCCCTATATTTACGGCCTGGATCGGGAGGAAAACCGACAACTTTATATCGTCGAGGAAAAAGATCCCGATGCGGACTACGCCATTCACTTGGTGCACGGCTTTTTAATGGCCGGTGAAGTAAAGGCCATGTTTTCCCACACGACCATCGACGATATTATCCACACAAAGGCGGATCTCACCCTGTCCGGACACTTGCACGACGGCTTTCCCATGGTGGAAAGGGAGGGCAAGGCCTTTCTTAACCCCGGCGCCATGGTGCGAATTTCCAATTCCATGACCGAATTGAAGCGACGGCCGAAGTTTGTTCTTATCGATGTGGAAAAAGACCGGGCGAGTATCGAGGTGAGGGAGCTGAAATCCGCCCTACCGGGTGCTGAAGTATTGGACCGCTCGGAAATCGAAATGCACAAATTTAAGCGCCAGGAACTGGCCGAGTTTAAGGAATCCATCGAGCGTTCGGGCAATTACGATCGCATCAATTTTTTTGACCTCTTGGCCGACATATCCGCCAACGAAAAATTGGACCCCGCCATTAAAGAAGAGGCAATGAAGCGCATCGCCCAAGTTCAGGAGAGGAGAAGCACGGTATGAATTCCATCGAAAAAATTATTCTCGTGAATTTCCAATCCCACGTTTTCTCCGAGCTCTCTCTTTCTAAAGGCGTCAATGTCATTGTAGGCCCCTCCGACAGCGGAAAAACTGCCATTATGCGTGCCCTGCGCTGGAATATGTTTAACGATCCTTCCGGCGTGGAGTTTGTTCGGGAAGGGGAAACGGAAGTCGCCGTCACCATTCGCTTCCAAAACAAGGTGGAAGTGGAACGTCGGCGCAGTCGGTCGAAGAATCAATACATTTTGCGTCAACCGGGTGAAGAAGAATTGATCTTTGAGGGCTTCGGCAAAAATGTGCCGGCGGAAATCGAAGAGGCCATCGGCATAAAAAAAGTCATGTTGGATGATAAAAAGTCTTTGCCTTTGAACTTTTCCGATCAACTGGACGGGCCCTTTCTCTTGCAGGAAACCGACGCCTACAAGGCCCAGGCCATCGGGCGTATGGTGGGTGTCGATTTATTGGACGAAACCATGCGCGATACCCTTCGGGACAAGAAGCAGATTTCCATACGACGAGAGATGCTTCAAGGCGATTTAGAGGAGACGGAAGAGTCACTCAATGCCTTTTCTGACTTAGACGATAAGATTGCCGTGAGGGACAAGGTAAGCGAGATTCTTTTTGCTGTGTCTGACCGTCGCGAAAAAGTGGAATTAGCAAAGGCGTATAGCGAAACCCTTTGCGCTATACAAAAGGCACGCCGTGAGGCGGAAGAAATTTTAAATCGCTACGCTGTATTGGATGCTTTGGAGAAAAGCATTCATTCCCTGCACAATAAGGTAAATCAATACGGCCGGGAGCGGCTGCTCTCGGATTTATTTAAGCATAACGCTGCCAACCGGCAACAGGCGGCATCGGTCTTGCGTACTTATGAAAATATGGGATTGCTCGAGGAGAAGATTCGCGACATGGCTTCCTATAAAAGCACTTACGACACCATGCTCCCACTGTGCCATTCCCTTGCATCGGCTCGAAACTCAGCCAAGATCAATGAAAAGCTTTTGGATTCGACCAAGGGCGTTGATGCCGTTCGCGCCATGGATCTGCAAAAAAAATTCGATCAACTTATCGACTACCGAGCGCTGTCCCTTGCCTATTCTGAATTGAACCGGCGGATAAACATGGGCGAAGCTTTTCTGGCACGCTTCAGGCAATTAGACGCCCTGGACAAATTGAGTACGGAAATGACCGAATCCTTGGAAAAGGATCGATCCCTTCGAGTCCTTTTAGCGGAACAAAAAAGGCTCAATACGGAAAAAGAAAAACTTTCCGGCGACATCGAAGGTTTCATCGATAAAGATAAACGGGCCATGGACGCGTATTTAAACGGCCTTTCCGGAGCCGGCACCTGTCCCTTATGTAAGCAACCCATCGACGGGGATGCCCTACACGCCATTAGACATAGTTTGGAGGATTAGGATGAATTTAGAACAACGGATCAGCGAATTAAATCAGCGCTACGAACAGGCCAAGGATACGCGCAAGCGCGCCGAGTGGCGAATGGAAGAGCTGGAGCGTGAAGAAAAGGAATTAAACGAAAAGATCAAGGCCCTTGGATTCGATCCAGACACTTTGGAAGACGAAATTAAGCGCATGGAATCCGAAATCCTTCGCCTGTTGGATGAGGCGGAAAAGCTTCTGCCCGAGGAACAAGCATGACCTACGAAGAGGCCTGCCAACGCTTTGAGCGCTTCTCAAAGGAAGTCAGCCGACGGGAGGGCATTCGCGATTCCATTCTCGAACAGGTTGAAAAAAAACGACTGGCAATCAAAGAAGTGGAAGCGGAGGAAAAAAAGCTCAACGGTGTAGTCTTTCTCCTTCAAAAAGCTGCCGACTTTTCGAGAAATCAGGCCACACACCAAATCGAAGACATCGTCACCCAATCCATCGCCTACATTATGCAAAACAGCTCCCGATTTATTGTGGATCTGTCAGAAAAGCGCGGGCTTCCCATCGCCGAGTTTTTCGTGGAATCTGATTACGGCGACTATAAGGTAAAGACAAAGCCGGAAATGAGCCGAGGCGGCGGCGTGGTGGATATTGTAAGCCTGGCCCTTCGCATCGCCTTTTTGGAGAATCACCGGCCGAAAATGGACGGGCCCCTTTTTCTCGACGAGCCGGGCAAGCACATTAGCGACGATTACATTTTCAACATGGGGGAATTCGTGAAGGAATGTTCCCGCCTATTTTCCAGACAAATTATCATGGTTACCCACAACGATTACCTGACGAATATCTGCGACAAGGCCTTTCGCGTCGACATACGAAACGGCATAAGCGACGTCGTCGAGCTCATTGCCGAGGCCGAAGCGTCGTCATGACACAAAGGGACTGCCTATTGCGGTCCTTTTTTACTGCAAAGAATGTAGCAAACATAAATCAGCAAAACAAAAGATTCAAATTATGATATAATAAACAAGTGGTTTATACCATTTGAATCATGAAAATTAAATAAGGAGGTGTTCCATATGCCCGCCTATTTAGTACCCTTTATAGTGGCATTGGTAATTGGAATCCTCGGAGTAGCTATTGGTTATTTTTTACGCAAATCATTGGCTGAAGGAAAGCTCAACCATGCGGAAGAACTAGCGAAGAATATCATTATTGATGCGGAACGTGAAGCCGAAAACAATAAACGCGATATTTTATTCCAAGCGAAAGAGGAAATTCACAAGCTTCGGGATACGGTCCAACAGGAAAGTGATGCTCGAAAAATCGAACTGCAGCGCTATGAAGATCGTTTGAATTCTAAAGAAGACCTGCTTCAATCGAAAAGTGCTACCTTGGAAAAAAAGGAAAGCCAAATTTTCGATCAACAAGCACGTATTCAAGAGAAGGAAGATTTGATCGACGAATTGGTGGACAAGAAGTCCGAAGAAATTCAACGGATCTCCGGCTTATCGAAAGAAGAAGCCAAGCAAATCCTTCTCAACGAATTGGAAAATGAGTTGACACAGGAATCGGCAGTGAAGATTCGTGAATACGAACGCTACGTCAAAGACGAAAGCAAAAAGATCGCCCAAGACGTTATCGTACACGCCATTCAACGGATCGCCGCCGACGAGGTTGCCGAGTCCACGGTCTCCGTGGTCAACTTGCCCAACGACGAGATGAAAGGCCGCATTATCGGTCGAGAAGGCCGAAACATTCGCGCCATCGAAGCGTTAACCGGCGTCGATTTAATCATCGACGATACGCCGGAAGCGGTCGTCGTCTCTTCCTTTAATCCTATTCGCCGAGAAATTGCACGCCTGACGCTGGAAAAACTCGTTCTTGACGGGAGAATCCACCCGACGCGCATCGAAGACACGGTGGAAAAGGCGAGACAGGAAGTGGATGATATTATCAAGGAAAGCGGCGAGGAAGCGGCATTTGAAGCCGGTGTTCACGGCCTTCACCCTGAACTGGTGAAGTACTTGGGCCGTTTGAAATTCCGTACCAGCTTTGGACAAAACTGTCTGCGCCACTCCGTTGAAGTATCGAAAATTGCCGGCTACTTAGCCGAAGAAATCGGTATCGATTCGAAACTGGCGAGACGTGCCGGATTGCTCCACGATTTAGGAAAATCCATCGACCACGAAGTGGAAGGACCCCACGTGGAATTAGGTGTGGAACTTGCGCGGCGCTACAAGGAGCCTGAAGCCGTTATCAACGGCATCGAAGCCCATCACGGCGACGTGGAATTCGATTCTCTGGAATCCGTCTTAGTCCAGGCGGCCGACGCCATTAGTGCGGCTCGACCCGGTGCACGACGTGAAACCATCGAAAACTACATTAAACGATTGGAACAATTGGAAGAAATCGCCACCGGTTTCGACGGCATCGAAAAATCCTACGCCGTACAAGCCGGTCGGGAATTGCGCATTATCGTAAAACCCAAGGAAATCGACGAGGCCCACATGGTGACCACGGCTCGAAACATCGCCAACGAAATCGAAGCACAGCTTGATTTCCCCGGTCAGATCAAAGTCAATGTGATCCGCGAAACCCGCGCCATCGAATACGCCAAATAAAAAAACCTGCCTACGGGCGGGTTTTT
>NZ_JBBKBU010000008.1:0-70388 GCF_037892835.1 Peptoniphilus sp. HCN-40583 | reverse complement strand
AAACCGCCCGAAGGCGGCTTTTCTTATTTGTTCTTTAAATCCCCGACGTGGGTTTGTTTGAAGCGAATCATTTTTTGAATTTCGCCGATAACCAAGGGGATGAGGGCGGAGATGAGGACGATGGCCCAGTCCACCATGTTCAGGTCCGTCATGTGGAAGAGATTTTCCAGGAAGGGAATGTAGAGGACCACGAGGACCATGGCCAAGGACAGGAGCACGGCTTGGTTCAGGCGCTTGTTGGTGAAGAAACCCATTTTAAAGAGGGTGTCGTCGATGCTTCTCGAGGAGAAGGAGCGGAACAGTTCGCTGAAGACCAAGGTAGAGAAGGCCATGGTGCGGGAGTAGACGAGGCCGTCGCCGTCCATGCCGTGGGTGGTGAGGGCGTAGTAGTACACGCCCAGGGTGGCCGCCGTAATGGCAAGGGACTGGATGATGATGGTGATGGTGATGTTTCTGTCCAAAATCGGTTCCTTTGGATCCCGCGGCGGTTCGTACATGGTTTCTTCTTCGCCTTTTTCCACGCCGAGAGCCAGCGCCGGGAAGGAGTCGGTGACTAAATTCAGCCACAACAGCTGAATGGGCAAGAAGGGCGTGGGCAGGTTCATGATAATGGAGAGGAAAACCACCAGCACTTCGCCGATGTTGCAGCTCAAGAGGAAGGTGACGAATTTTTTAATGTTGGCGTAGATGATTCGCCCTTCTTCCACGGCGTTGACGATGGTGGCGAAGTTGTCGTCGGTTAAGATAACATCTGCCGTGTTTTTCGCCACGTCGGTGCCTGTAATGCCCATGGCGATGCCGATGTCCGCTTTTTTAATGGCCGGGGCGTCGTTGACGCCGTCGCCGGTCATGGCGGCGATTTCGCCGTTTTCTTTCAGTGCCGTCACGATCTGCACTTTGTTTTCAGGGGACACGCGGGCAAAGACCCGGGTGGTCTTTACGATTTCGCGAATTTCTTCCGGGGTCTTGTCGTTTAGCTCTTCCCCCATCATGGCCTTATCCCCTTCGCGCAAAATGCCCAGCTCTTCGGCGATGGCTTTGGCGGTAAGAAGGTAGTCCCCGGTAATCATGACGGGGACGATGCCGGCGTTTCGGCATTCTTTGATGGCGGCCTTCACTTCCGGGCGGGCCGGGTCGATCATGCCGGTGAGGCCCACGAATACCATGTCTTTTTCGTTTTCTTCCGTGGAAGGATTTTGGGGCATGGCGTCGTAATTTCTAAAGGCAAAAGCCAACACGCGCAGGGCTTCTTGGGCAAAGGCGTTGTTTTGCTCCAAAATCGCCTTTCGATCGGCTTCGGTGAGCTCCACGATCTCTCCGTCTTTAAACAGGTACTTGCAGTTTTTCAAAACCACATCCGGCGCGCCCTTGGTAAAGGAGGACACCTTGTTGTCGAAGAAATTTTCGTGGAAGGTGGACATCATCTTCCGGTCGGAATCGAAGGGAATTTCGCCGATGCGAGGGTAGGCTTCTTCCAGGGCGTCTTCCTTTACGCCCAGCTTGCCCGCCAGAGTAATGAGGGCGCCTTCCGTGGGGTCGCCTAAAATGCTGTACGTTCCGTTTTCTTCGATTAAGTCCGCATCGTTGGTTAAGGTGGCGATGGAGGAGAGGGTCTTTAAGCCCTTCATATCGTCGACGGAGACGACAGATCCCTTATAGGACAGCTCCCCTTCCGGGGCATAGCCCGTGCCGGAGACGTCCATGACTTTGCCGTCGAGGTAGACTTTCGTGACGGTCATTTCGTTTTGCGTCAAGGTGCCCGTCTTGTCGGAGCAGATGTAGGTGGTGGTCCCCAAAGTTTCCACAGCCAAGAGCCGCTTCACAATGGCGTGGCGCTTGGCCATATTGCCCATGCCCATGGAAAGGACGATGGTGACGATGGCGGGGAGCCCTTCGGGAATGGCGGCCACGGCCAAAGAGACCGAGGTCATAAACATGCGCAGGGTGTCGTGGCCGTAGAGTTTGCCTACGAGAAAAACCACGGCGCAGACGGCGACGACGAGAATCCCCAGGGCTTTGGAGAGGCCCGCCAGCTTCTTTTGCAGGGGCGTCTGCTCTTCTTCCATGGTGGAGAGGGTGGTGGCGATTTTACCGATTTCCGTGTCTTCGCCCGTGGCGGTGACGATGCCCTTGCCTCGTCCGTAGGTAACGATGGAGGCGGAGTAGGCGTAGTTGTCTCTGTCGCCGATGCCCGCATCGTCTTCCAGAGTGATCGTGGCATCTTTTTCAACGGCGACGGATTCCCCGGTGAGGGAGGATTCGTCGATTTTTAAATTGGTGCTTTCGATGAGGCGCATATCCGCCGGCACAATGTCGCCGGTTTCCAACACGACCAAATCCCCGGGCACAACGCGCACGGAGTCGATTTCCACGGGGCGCCCCCCACGAATCACTTTTACCGTGGGGGAGCTCATTTTCTTTAAGGCGGCAATGGCCTCTTCGGCCTTGCCCTCCTGCACGATGCTCAAGACGGCGTTCACGATGACGATGGCGAGAATAATCACGGAATCCACCATCTCGCCCACGGCGCCTGAGATAATCGCGGCGATTAAAAGAATAATAATCATGGGGTCGAGGAATTGCTCCGCCAATTTTTTGGCGAAAGACTTGCCTTCCTCTTCCTGCAATTCATTTCTCCCGTACTTGTCTAAACGCTTTTCGGCATCTTCCGGGGCAAGCCCCGTCTTGTCGTCGGCCGATAGTTCGTCGAGCACTTCCCGGGCACTCATTTTGTACCAATCCATGTAAACCTCCTTGTGTTATAAAAAAAGACTCCTGTCCCACGGACAAAAGTCTCACAGCCTGTATAGGATCCTTGGCCGGGCGTTAGCCGGATTGACGACCAAGAATAATCGTTACTCCCCTTTGTTTCGACAAGTAGTATACCAAAGAGAGGCGGGTAAGGTCAATGAAAACAGGAGAAATAAACGAGGATTCACGAGCTGCCGTCATCCCTTAATAGCATCGGAATTATCGTGCAATTCCTGACGAGGAATAATATAATAAAAGTAAGTTGAAAAAATTTTAGAAAGGATTTGATCAAATGAAAAAATGGTCTCTTTTGCTTCTGGTTTTAACACTTTTCTTTCCCTCACAAAGCTTCGCACAAAGAAATATTAAGATATTTACGTTGGGCGATTATCTTTACGGTGATGTGGCGCCGACAATCGAAAATGACCGCGTTCTCGTTCCATTACGTCTTATTTCCGAAAGCTTAGACGCAGAAGTTAATTGGGTTCCCTCAACACGAAAAGTGGTTATTCAAAGAAGTACCACCAGAGGCACCAAAGCAACCATTGATTTACAAATTAATCAACGCCGAGTCACCATGAAAGAAAACGGCATGACCAGACATATTACATTGGATGTCCCTGCAAAAATTGTGAATGGGCGCACGCTTGTTCCCATTCGCTTTATATCCGAAGCTTTTGGTGAAATCGTCAGCTGGGACGATGCCAATTCTACAGTGGTTATCGGCAAGATCTACTATCCGCCTCGTGACCATAAACTTCTATCGATCCATTACGAGGGAAAAGAGTTTAAAGTTCACTCTTTTCAAATAGGCGATCGCCGCATGATATCAGTCAAAGATTTTTCGAAAGAAATGGGCTGGGTCTATAGCATCGATCGTAATAATTACATTTGGGGCGGAGATAACCCACCCGAAATCGGCGTTCTTGTAACGGAACCTGCAACGGGGCGTGAAGTTATCTTCCATGGCCGCGGAATCCAATGTGATGGCATGTATTTGGATCAAAGCACAAGTATGGAATATGTTAACAGCAGCCTTACCGTCGATGGCGATTATTACATTCCTCTACGAGAGCTGGTAACAGGTCTTCATTGGGCCGGTGATTTTAAAGAAGAAGATAGCGACGTCTACTTTAACGAAGATCGCGTAAATACGAAGTATAACATTGTTTACCGATTCGACACTGACTCCTTCGATCCCGATCAAGAACCCATTTATGATACAAAAACATCTACTGTTAACAGACTTGAATATATTGACTACCATTACCGCATCATGCCCATGAATAAAACGCCTGAAGAATTTAATAAGTACATGGAAAGTACCTCTTATAAAAAACCGAAAGATGAATCCACCCTTTTCCATATGAATCTCTTCCAGCTAAGACCTAAAACCCATTCGGTCATCTTATTCATAGGAGAGTAAGGATATTTTTATCCCCACCAAAAAGAGGCGCCACCTTTACGATGGCGTCTCTTTTATTATTTCAAAACTTCGATTTTTTCCTTGAAGCCCATGTAGGGACGGAGGACTCCCGGAATAAAGATGGATCCGTCTTCTTGGTAGTGGTTTTCCAAGAAGGCGATGAGCATTCTCGGCGGTGCGACGACGGTGTTGTTCAGGGTGTGGGCCAAATAAAGTTTGCCGTCTTCGCCGCGGATGCGGATGTTTAAGCGGCGAGCTTGGGCGTCGCCTAAATTGGAGCAGCTGCCCACTTCGAAGTATTTTTGTTGACGGGGAGACCAGGCTTCTACGTCGCAGCTCTTGACCTTCAGATCCGCCAAGTCGCCGGAGCAGCATTCCAAGGTGCGCACGGGGATGTCCATGGTGCGGAAAAATTCCACGGTGTTTTGCCAGAGCTCGTTGTAGAAGTCTTTGCTTTCTTCCGGCTTGCAGATGATGATCATTTCTTGCTTTTCGAATTGGTGAATCCGGTAGACGCCGCGCTCTTCGATGCCGTGGGCGCCCACCTCTTTTCTGAAGCAGGGGGAATAGCTGGTGAGCTTGTGGGGCAAGGTGGCTTCTTCCGTAATGGAGTCGATGTATTTACCGATCATGGAGTGTTCGCTGGTGCCGATAAGGTACAGGTCTTCCCCTTCGATTTTATACATCATGTTTTCCATTTCGGCAAAGCTCATGACGCCGCTGACTACGTCGCCGCGAATCATAAAGGGCGGAATGTGGTAGATGTAGCCTTTGTCGATCATGAAATCACGGGCGTAGGACAAAATGGCGGAGTGCAAACGGGCGATGTCGCCGCGCAGGTAGTAGAAGCCGCTGCCCGAGGTTTTTCTCGAGCTGTCCAGGTCGATGCCGGCCACGGATTCCATAATGTCCACGTGGTAGGGCACTTCATAGTCGGGCACCACCGGTTCGCCGAAGCGTTCCAATTCCACGTTTTCCGTGTCGTCTTTTCCGATGGGCACGGTGTCGTCGATAATTTGGGGAATGACCAGCATAATTTCGCGAATGCGTTCGGATTTTTTGCCTTCTTCCAGCTCCAATTCTTCGATGCGGTCGTTAATGGCTTTCACTTCGGCCTTTACTTTTTCCGCTTCGTCTTTTTTGCCGTCTTTCATTAAGCCGCCGATGGATTTCGACAGGGCGTTGCGCTTGGCGCGCAGCTCGTCGCCTTCGGTTTTTGCCGCACGATTGGCCACATCCAGTTCCAGCACTTCGTCGACGAGGGGAAGTTTGTCTTCTTGGAATTTCTTTTTGATGTTTTCTTTTACCAGTTCGGGGTTTTCACGAATCATTCGAATGTCTAACATAATTACCTCCATAAAAAAAGCCGCCTCATCCCCCATGGGACGAGACGGACCCGCGTTGCCACCCAAATTAACCGTTTCCGGTTCACTTCATTGTCAGGCTCAAAGGCGGATTCAAAGATTGCTCCCGCCTGCTCGCACCAACCGCAGGCTCTCTTTCGGGTTACATCTTTTACTGCTCCTCATCGTCGCCTTATATCGTTGATGGTAGTATACCACAGCTGTGGTAAAAAAGGTAGGCAACAATTTTTTCAATTAAAAAAAGACGTCCTTGCGGAGAACGCCTTTTTTGTGTCCGATTTTATTCGGGTTGTGCAGCGCCGGTGGGGCATACAGCTGCGCAGGAACCGCAGTCGATGCAAGCATTTTCGTCGATGGAGAAAATGCCGCCTTCAGAAATGCAGTCTACGGGACATTCGGGTTTGCAAGCGCCACAAGCGATGCAAGCGTCAGTAATTTTATGTGCCATAATTTTACCTCCTAGATTCTGTTAGGTATGTGCAGCGTGCTTGTACCTAAACACATTATGTTTTCTTTCTGAAGTCATTATATCATTACCACCGAGGATTTCAAGGGCTAATTGAAAAAAATACAATCTTTTCCGACGATTTTTCACATATCATAGTAAATCAGTTTGAATTTTGCAGTCACGTTGCAATAAAAAAGGATGCCGAAGCATCCTCTTTATCATTTACTATTAGTGGCTGTGGCTGTGATCGTCTTCGTGGTCACAGCTTGCCGTCCCGCAGTGGGAGCAGCCGCAGCATCCGCCTTCTTCATGGGATTTTCGCATGGAGCGGACAGCGCCGAAGATGGCCAAGCAGACGACAGCCAGTACAATAATCGTACCCATAGTTCCTCCTTAGTTTAATTGTTCTCGACCGATGGGTACGTCCTTGACTTTGGGTTTTCTTACGATGGCCCAAATCATGACTGCCAGAAGGACAAAGGCCACGCCGGTCCATACAGTGAAGGAACCGCCGGTGATCAGTTGTCCGATTTGGAAGACGATGAGGGCGATGGCATAAGCGAAGCCCGTTTGAAAAGCCAGGGCGAACAGGGTCCAGAATTTCGATTGCATTTCCTCGCGAATGGCGCCGGTGGCGGCGAAGCAAGGAACGTTTAATTGGTTAAAGAGCATAAATGCCAATGCGCCGAGGAAGGTAAATTGGGTGGCGACGAAGGCGTTTAAGTTGGCACCTTCGGCGACACCGTTGATGATGCCGTAGGTGGAAACAACAGCTTCTTTGGCCACGAGGCCGGTGATGCTGGCCACGGTGGCTTGCCATGTGCCGAAGCCCAAGGGAATGAAGATGGGGGCAATGATTTTACCAAGTGCAGCGAGAATGCTGTCTTGGTTTTCCGCAAATTCTACGAATTCGCCGTGGACGGAGATGTTTTGCAAGAACCAGATGACGATGCTGGCCACGAGAATGATGGTCCCGGCCTTTTTCACGAAGGCTTTGCAGCGGCTCCATACGCTCTTAAATACATTTTCTGCCGAGGGAATGTGGTATTCCGGAAGTTCCATAACGAAGGGTGCCGGATCGCCTTGGAAGATCGAGGTTTTCTTCAGCATTAAGCCCGCAATAATAACGGCGATGATGCCGGAGAAGTAAGCGATGGGCAAGAAGTACCAGAAGCCGAAAGAGGCGACGAAGAGGCCGATAAGGTTCACTTTCGCCCCGCAAGGCATGAAGCTTGTGACGACGACGGTCATGCGGCGGTCGTTTTCGTTTTCGATGGTACGAGTGGCCATGATCCCGGGAACGGAGCAGCCGGTACCGATAAGAATCGGGATAAAGCTCTTGCCGGAGAGGCCGAATTTTCTAAAGATTCTGTCTAAGATAAATGCGATACGGGACATGTAACCCACATCTTCCATAATGGCGAGGAAGAAATACAGGGTTGCGATCAAGGGCAAGAAGCCTAAGACGGCGCTGACCCCGGCAACGATCCCGTCCATAACGAGGGATTCAAGCCACGGTGCCGTATTCATTGACGAGACGACATTGTTGATGGCATCGGCGACGTAGGTGCCCAGCAAGGTGTCGTTGACCCAGTCGGTAACGGGGCCGCCGACGAGCTTGGCACTGATGTAGTAGATGCCGGTCATGATGATGACGAAGATAGGCAGGGCCAGGACACGGTTGGTGACCACGGCGTCGATTCTGTCGCTGGTGCTCATGCCGCGCTTGCCTTGTTTATAATTGCCTTCGACAATGCCTGCAATGGCATTGTAGCGCATTTCCGTCATAATGCCTTCGCCGTCGTCTTCGTAATAGTCTTCCAACTCCGAAATGACGCCGGCAATCTTCTTTTCTTCATCGGCGCTCAGATTCAGCCCGAGCTTTTGATCGCCTTCGATGAGTTTTAATGCATAGAAGCGCTTAGACTCCATGGCTGCTATGGAAGGAGCGATGTCGTAAATGGCTTTCGCCGCATCTTCCAAATGCTCATCGTAGTAAACGTGATTTTCAGCGGCTGTGGCTTGGACTTTTTTCGCCATTTCCATTAAGCCGTCGAGATTTTCCTTCTTTAATGCGGAAATTTCAACAACCGGTGCGCCCAGTGCTTTTTCAAGACCCGAACGATCGATGACATCGCCTTTGTTGCGAACGACGTCCATGCGGTTTACGGCGACGACGACGGGAATGCCCAGATCCAATAATTGGGTGGTTAAGTAGAGGTTACGCTCTAAGTTCACGCCGTCGATGATGTTGATGATTACTTCCGGTTTTTCGTTTAATAAATATTTCCGACTTACCACTTCTTCAAGTGTGTAAGGGCTTAAACTGTAAATACCGGGAAGGTCAGTAATGGTAATGCTTGTATCCTTTTTGTACTGTCCTTCTTTCTTTTCGACGGTTACCCCCGGCCAGTTCCCGACAAATTGGTGGGAACCGGTCAAGGCATTAAATAGGGTCGTTTTCCCGCTATTCGGGTTGCCCGCTAATGCAATTTTCACGCCTCTTCCTCCTTCGGCCCTTGAGCTTCTTCAACTTCCACAAGCTCCGCATCGGCCTTTCTAAGGCTCAATTCATAACCGCGCACGGTTAATTGAATGGGGTCCCCCAAGGGAGCAAATTTTCTTACGAACAACACGGTGTTCTTCGTAATGCCCATGTCCATAATGCGGCGCTTCAATGGGCCTTGCCCATTGATCTTTTTCACCACGTAGTACTTGTCTACCGACGCTTGATTCAAGTTCATGCTACACCTCACACTGTGATACGAATACATTCAGCCAAATCTTTGCCCAAGCCGACGCGTACGCCTTTGATGATGACGATCAGCGACCCCTGAACCTCAGATACAACACGACAATTGGCACCTTCCACAAACCCCAGGTTTTGCAAGTGGGTAATTTGGCTCTTGTCCAATTTTTGATCCCGCACCCTTAGCACCTTCAGATCCACGTTTTTCGGCGCAACGATTAAATTCATATGCATCTCCTTACAATAACGGTTATCAGTCAAGAGCCAAAAGAAAAAGACACTTGCCTTCCAATGAAAATTTATTCCATAACAAAGATTATACCATTCGACTATGTCCCTTTCAAGAGAATAAGAAAGATTCTTATTCTATTTTACCGCTAAATCCACCAAAAAAGTGTTTTTCACTGCAGAATCTTTTCTCCTCCCTTTTCTATACTGGTGCCTCTGTCCGTTATCGATTTCATCCCTCTTTTTTCACTTATCATTTTAAAACGAAAGAAGCCCGGCATCTGCCGGACTCCTAAATTTAATTATTTTTTCCTTCTATGGACCTTACACTTTCTAACATGTCTTCGATGGCTTCATCGATGGCCCGGCTATATTGTCTGTCTTTTGCAAACTCGGCAAATACATAGTTTCCATTTCGATAATCCAATAGTCGGTCGCCGACATTCTCCGACGGCTGCGAAATCAATTTTATCGTAAACAACGTCGCCGGTGTCTCTGAATACTGACCCATAAATTCCTTCCAAGAAACAATGTACTGTCCGTGGAAATCCACCATCTCAAATTCTTCTGGTACGATCGCTTTCAAACCCACGTTGCTCAGTTCGGTATAGGAATTCTTCGACTCCTCTTCTCCCCTATTTCCGGCAATGATGACGACGCGGTTCTTGCCGTCCCATTCAACTTTTGCCCCGAAAGCCTCTTGCACAAAACGCGCAGGGACATAGATTTTGTCCTTTTCAGAGAAAGGTGCGACATCCATGGTTTTTGTTTCTTTTTGCACTCGATAGTTCTTGTCGCCAAGTGTCATGGCTACCTGAATCCCATCTTTTTTGATTAGGACAGATTGTTTGTCCGAATCCACCGTTACAGAATAGGAAAGAGATTGCTCCAACTGCTCGAGAGGTAAAAAGGTTCGCCCCTTCCGAACCGGAGCCATTTCTTCAACACCGTACTGACTCGCATTTTGATTAATCCCGTTAATGTACACGGTAATCGCCTTCGGTCCCTGCGCATGGGATGAAAAAGGTGCGAGCATCAAACACAAGATCATAACTAAAGTGATTTTTCTTTTCTTTGCCATAAAATCTCCTCCTTTTTTAATTTAAAGCTACATTACAAAAATGATCCGGCGTCGCCCTTAACGCTGACCCTTTACTATCTAAATTTTAGTATATAGTATATTCTTTTTTTCAAGTGCGTGTCATTCGCTCGTTTGCTATTTCAGTTATGGAAGTAAAGAGCCTATTCTTATCAAATAAAAAACACGCGGATATCCGCGCGCTTTTACGAGAATGTGAAGTACAGAAAGACGATGAGGCCCAGAACGATTCTGTAGGTACCGAAGATTCTGAAGTCCCGCTTTCGGATGTAGTCCATGAATTTTTGAATGACCACCACGGCTACGACGAAGCTTACCACGGCGCCCAAAAGGATTAAGAACCATTGGAAACCGCTGAAAGCCAGGCCGTTTTTCACGATTTTTAATAAGGTGGCGCCGAACATGGTGGGAATGGCGAGGAAGAATGAAAATTCCGCCGCCGCCCCGCGGCTCGCGCCGAGTAAGAGGGCGCCTAAGATGGTGGCGGCACTTCGGCTCGTGCCGGGCACCATGGCCAAACATTGAAAGAGGCCGATGGCAAAGGCCATGGTGTAGGGAATGGCCTCGACGCGTCCGACTTTCGCCTTCACATGGTTCATTTCGCTGCGATTTTCGATGACGAGAATAAGGATCCCGTAGATCAGCAAGGTGGCGGCCACCACTTGAGGCTTAAAGAGGTGCTCGTCGATGAAGTCGTCGAACAAAAAGCCCAACACCGCCGAGGGGATCACCCCGACGATGACCTTGAGCCACAGCATGAAGGTGTCTTTTTCCGCCACGACTTTTCCCTCTTCCCGCCGAAAGGGCCAGAGAGTTGAAAAATACAGAACCACCACGGCCAAGATGGCGCCCAGCTGAATGCACACGTCAAAGGCATTTTGAAAGCTTTGGGGCTCGAGGCCGATAAATTCGTGGGCCAAAATCAAGTGGCCCGTGCTGGAGATGGGAAGAAATTCCGTCACCCCTTCCACGATCCCCAGTAAAATAACTTTAATAATATCCATTGTTCCTCCATTAGGATTGCAGGTTCACAAATTTCGTGTATTCGCCCTTAAACAAGAGTTCCACCGTGCCCGTGGGGCCGTTTCTGTGCTTGGCGATAATGAGCTCGCCCAAACCCTGTTTGTCCGTGTCGGGATTGTAGTATTCGTCCCGATAGAGGAACATGACGATGTCCGCATCCTGCTCGATGGCCCCGGATTCCCGAAGGTCCGATAAAATGGGCCGGTGATCGGCGCGCATTTCCGGCGCACGGGAAAGTTGCGAGAGGGCAATGACCGGCACGTCCAGTTCCTTGGCGATCCCCTTCAGTTGACGGGAGATGGCGGAGATTTCCTGTTGCCTGCTTTCGGCGCGGCCGCCTACTTCCATCAGCTGCAAATAGTCGATGACCACGAGATCCAGCCCCTTTTCCGCCTTCAGGCGGCGGCATTTGGCCTTGACCTCCAGGGGCGTAATGCCCGCCGTGTCGTCGATGTAGATGGCCATTTCGTTCATATAGGTCATGGTCTCGATGACCTTGGTCCATTCCTCCGTGGTCAGGTCGCCGGAAATAATTTTCATGAGATCCACGTGACTCAAAGACGATAATATCCGCTGGGACAATTGATTGCGGCTCATTTCCAGAGAAAACATGGCCACCGTGGCGTTGGCCTTTAAGGCGGCGTTGGTGGAGATGTTGACCATAAGGGCCGTCTTTCCCATGGAGGGACGGGCGGCGAGAAGGACCAAATCCGCCTTCTGCATGCCGGAGGTTTTTCGGTCCAAATCGATAAAGCCTGTGGTGAGTCCCGTGAGGCCTCCCTTGTTTTCCGAGCGTTGCTGCATGACATCGAAAGTGGTAACCATGACCTCGCCCATGTTCATCAGGCCGTTTCGTTGATTGTCCTGGGTAATGTCGAAAATGGATTTCTCCGCCTTTTCGATAATGGCCCCAACCTCGTCGTCGTCTCGGTAGCTGTCTTCGACGATTTCGCTCCCTGCGCGGATCAAGGCCCGCAAGGTGGATTTTTCTTTAATAATGTTGGCGTATGCTTCCGTATTGCTTACGGCGCCGGCGCCGGAGGTGAGCCTGCCTAAATAAGTATAGCCGCCGACGGCTTCCAGCTGCCCGTTCTTCTTCAGAAAATCGGACAGGGTAATCATGTCGGCGGGTTCATTTTTGTTGTAGAGACTCAAAATCCCTTCGAAGATGGCCTTGTGGCTATCGTAATAAAAGTCCTCGGCGTGAATATTCTCCACCGCCGTGGTAATGGCGCTTTTGTCCAAAAGCATAGCGCCTAATACCGACGCCTCGGCCTGTTCGTCGTAGGGCGGCATCCGCCCCTCTACCCTTTCGGCCATTATTCCGCGTCGATGACCACATCCACATCGGCAGCGATGTCGCCGTGTAATTTTACGGTGACTTTGTGTTTGCCCGTGGTCTTAATGTTTTCCGAGAGGACGATTTTTTTCTTGTCGATCTTCACGCCGAAAATAGCGTTCATGCGATCGGCAATGTCTTTTGCCGTAATGGCGCCGAAAAGCTTGCCGTTGGCGCCGCCCTTGGCCTTTAAGTCCACGGCCTTGGATTCAAGCTCTTTCTTTTGCGCTTCGGCTTCTTCCACGCGGGCCGCTTCATCGGCAGCTTCCTTGGCCTTCATTTCCTTCCAGTTCTTCATGTTTTCAGGCGTGGCTTCGATGGCAGCCTTGTTCGGCAAGAGGAAATTTCTCGCGTAACCGCTCTTGGCTTCGACCAAGTCCCCTTCTTTTCCCAATTTGTCTACGTTCTTTAATAAGATGACTTTCATTGTTCTTTCTCTCCTTTATCTTTTTCTAAATAATTGGCAATGGCGTCGGTTAATTGTTTTTCCACGGCGTCCATGTCGTCGCTTTTCACTTGGGCACCGGCCATGTTCAAGTGGCCGCCGCCGCCTAATTGTTCCAAAATAAGCTGTACGCTGATGTCGCCGAAGCTTCGGGCGGAAATGTGGATCACATCTTTCTTCTTGGTCAAGACGAAAGAAGCCTTGATGCCGTGAATTTCCAAGAGCTCATCTGCCGCCTGGGCACTGACGAGAACGGAATTGGGCATGTCCTTTTCCAGTCGCGAAATGGCGATGTTGTCGAAGACGATTCGGGCGTTGTGCACCACTTCCGCACGGGAGACGATGGTGTCGTAATCGTCTTCGAAGAAGTAGCGTACCTGGCTCATGTCGGCGCCGGCCCGCTTTAAGACCGAAGCGGCCTCGAAGGTGCGCACGCCGGTTTTAAAGGTGAAGTTTTTCGTATCCACCACCACGCCGCTCATAAGGGCATTGGCTTCAAAATTAGTAAGCTCCGTGTCGTCGTACATGTAGGTGAGCATTTCCGTAATGAGCTCGCAGGTCGACGAGGCGTAGGGCTCCACATAAGAAAGCACGGGATTGGCCACAAACTCGCTACCCCTGCGGTGGTGGTCGATAACCACCACATTGGCTGTGCGCGTAAGAAGGGGCGGATGCTCCGTAAAGGAGGGCTTGTGATTGTCCACCAGGATCACCAAATCCCCTTGGCGAATGGCTTCGTCGGCAAATTCTCCGGAGACGATTCGCTTGAACAGATCCGGCTCTTCCCGCTTCATGACCTTTATCAGGACTTCGATGGAGGGATTCACTTCGTTTAATACGATGTAGCCTTCTTTGTTTTGGTTTAGCACGGCACGCATGACACCGACGGCGGCGCCGATGGCATCCATGTCCGCATTCTTGTGGCCCATGACGAAGACCCGATTGGACTTGTCGATGAGCTGCCTGAGGGCAATGCCCAGCACACGGGCCTTGACTTTATTTCGCTTTTCAACGGCTTTGGATTTGCCGCCGAAATAGGTATAGGTTTCTTCGCTTCTTAAAACCACTTGGTCCCCGCCGCGGCCCAAGGCCACGTCCAGGCAAGTATCCGCCTCTCTGTAGGCCTCGATAAAGGACAGGCCCGGGCGACTGACGCCGGCGGAAATGGTGACGCTTACTGTATTGCCCGCGTCGATTTCGCGGATCCTGTCTAAAATGTCGAATTTCTGCTCCAAAATCGGCAGAATGTCCATTTTTCGCATGACCACCAGATACATGTCCTCTTGATACTTGCGCACCAAGGCATGTTGCGAACGGAAGTATTCGTTGATCCGATGATCGATTTCTGCGATTAAAAGCGGCTTTTTCGACGTAGGCGCCGCGTCCACCACTTCGTCGAAGTTGTCCACTTCCACGACCAGTACCACGCCGCCCTCGTCTTCATAAAGGGTTTCCATGTGTTGGTACTGACTGTGATCCACGAAATAGTAGAGGCAAAGCACATCTTCCTTGCCGTTTATCTGGAAATTCACCACCGAGTTGTAAACCTTGTAGGGCGCCTCTTTGATTTCCACTTCGGCGCCGTTTTCAACGGCCTTTAAACCCTTGTTTTCATCGGCCAAATCCTCGATGTAAGCGGGCAGGGATTTGTCCTTTAATATTCCCTCGCCGAAGAGCTCGCCGAAAAGGCTGTTGTGCCAGACAATGGTTCCCTCCCGGTCGGTGACCACCAGAGGAAAAGGCATGGAGAATATGCTGCGCTCCGTGATCTTTTCAAAATCCTCGTGGAGGCCGGTGAAGTAGTCATTAAAGGCGCTGTTGTATTTTTTTACGCTGCGATAGGCATAAGATGCCGTCAGCACCCAGGCGATGACCCCGATTGTCCCTAAAACCGGATTATAGGAAAAGACCGCCACCGTGAGAAAGGCGATGACAATTAAATAGAAATAGAAGTTTTTCAATGAAAATGATTGGTTCATGAGCTACGCTCCCTCTAAACTCCGCACGTCGATAAATTGATCGATTAGCCCCAGTGCCGCCAGGCCCATTTGTCCCACAGGCACCACCAAAATAAAGAGCATAATCATCCCTCGCAAAAAGGGCGAAGGCACGAAGCGGAGCAGGTAAAAATTGACAATGCTCATGCCCTGAAAGGCCAAGAGACTGACCGCCACCACCAAGCCGTTTAAAACATAAGGCTCGATGCCCAAGGTCATGAAGTAATTCATGGCAAGGGCCGCCCCTAAAAGACCCAAAGAAATCAAGACCGCCTTGCGAGGCAGGTGCATGAGAAAGAAGGGGCCCGGGCAAATCACCTTTTCGCCGCCGATGCGCATGTTGCGCCCGCTAATGCGATAAGATAAATACACCACAGCCAAACCCGACAGAAGAAAGAACGCGGGAAAAAGGGCGATGGCGCGGTTCATGGTGGTTTTGAAGGTCATGGCGAGGCGCGCCTGTTCCACATCCGTCAGGGAAGCCTTTTGCATTAATTCTCCCTGCACGACGTTGAAACTTTTCATAAGCTCGCCGGATTCGATGGCCTGAATCGTTCCCGTGCGGTAGAGGATAAAGCCGAGGCTCAGGAGAAAAAGCATGGTCCCCAGCGCCATGGTCGTATCCACGGAACGATCCGTGCGCATACAGTAATCTAAAATCAAAATCAACGGCCCCATGACCGTGAGAATCGTAAGACCCATTAAAGGATCCGTCAACAGCCCGATTAAAACGCAGGCGCCGACGAAGACCCCGGAAATAGGAAGCACGCCTTGAAAGCGCATCTCCGATAAAAACATGGCCGGTATAAAGGCAAATAGAATGGGCACAAACAGCCCGCCCATGACCAGCAAAACAGAATATAAAAGAAGCTTGAGCACGCGCAAGCCCTGAATTTTTCGATACAATCTATCACCTCATATCAGGCTATTTTACCATATATTCCCCTATTGCGCCATTCGGGGCCATTCTGCTCTTTCGGACACAAAAATAGGCCTCAAGGCGCTCGAGCACTTGAAACCTATTTTTTCGATCGGAGGTCTTCGAGTTTATTTATTGTGATCCAGATTGTAGAGAACTTGTGCTACCTGCGCACGAGTAAAGCCGGATTTCGGTCTAAACGAACCGTCTTCCATCCCTTTAACAATGCCCTTTTTCTCCATGGCACGAACAGCTTCCTTAGCCCAAGGAGCAATGGTTCCGTCATCAGTGAAGTCCTTGCTTTCTTTTTCAGAAAGCTTTTTGTCTGTTACTTGTAAGAACTTATTCATCATGACGGCCATTTCCTCACGGGTGATGGGACGCTTAGGATCAAATTTTCCATGGCCGATTCCTTGCACAATGCCATTTTCACTTGCCCAGTTGACGTAAGCGGCGTAGTAGCCTCCGTTAACGTCTTTAAATACATTCTTCGTAAACTTGCTTTGGTCGATGCCCGCCATGCGTCCCAAAACGGTGACGAAATCTGCACGGGTAATGGACCTCTCGGGAGCAAAGCGATTGTCGCCTACACCTTTAAAGTATCCCTTGCTGACGACATAATTAATCGACTCTTTTGCCCAGTGGTTTACAGTATCGCTGAATTTTGCTTCGGGGGCTTTCGGTGATTCCACATGTTTTTTGTTTTTCTCGGGTTCTGTTTGTTTTCCTTCAGGTTTCGAGGGGACCCGAGGGAAGGTCCGAGTGCCTCCGGAGTTGCCCGGCTTTACTTCCGGCTTTTTAGGATTCGGCTTGACATCAGGCTTCGGCGTATCCGGTGTTACATCGGGTTTCGGCGCTTTCTTCAGTACTAAAGCCCCTTTTGCCTGTTGTAACTTCGTGAGGGCCAATTCCACATCCTCTTTAGTTGCAGCACTCTTTTGCGAAATCGCCTTCGCATCTTTTAGTGCCGCAATAAAATCGCTCTTACCTTTTTCTTCGTAACGACTTAAATCCAAAGCATCGCATTCGGCGATTAATTGATTCAGCGCCTTCTTGTCCACTTTGGGCGCAGGTTGTGCCGGCGTTTTTCCGCCGCCATCGACGACAAAGTCTGCCGATGCCTTTGCCGGCATTCCTTTTGCGCCAACGGTCACCGTTAACCTGAAGGTCTTATTCAGTTCATCCATGGCGACGGGAATATCATATGCCGCAGGCTTCGTTTGGGTCACACCGTCGACGGTCACCTCTGTCGTCTTCGACGGCACGAGGGTTTCACCTTTATAGGCCATGTCGGTCACATAAATTTTATCACTCACATCTTGCACATCTTGTAGTTCCACTCTAAAGAAGGCCTTGTCGCCTTTGACGATCAATTGAGCGGGATGTTTAAAGACCTTGCCCATCATCGCGTCGTCATCGCTATTCATCTTCTTCCAAGAAAATTCTACATTGTAAATAGCCTCTTGATCGGCAGGCACTTCCATTTTTTCCCAACGAGCGGTTAACGTTTTGTTGCCGTTAACAGGTTTTGTGAAATCAAATTTTTCATTGCCATCGTACCAGCCCTTGAAAACATAGGTCACATCGTCTACCTTAACTTTTGAAGCATTTTCTTCAAAGCCTGCGGGGGCGGAAATCACCATGCCTTTATCGACGGTAACGGCAGCTGGCGTCGTTCCCTTGTCGCTCACAAAGGTGACGGTTACTTTTTCCTTAGGTGCTTGTTTAACCACAAGGCCCTCTTTTGCCGCCTTTAAATCCTTTAAGGCATCGGCTACATTTTCCTTCGTTGCCTCACCGTCGTTCGCTACGGTTTTCGCTTCGTTTAATTTCTTCTCAAATTCCGTCTTACTGTCATCGGTGTACTTGCTGAGATCCATCGCGTCACATTCGCGAATAAGCGCAAGAAGCTTCGTCTTATCCACTTTTGCCGGTGCTTCGCCTTCCGCTACCATGCCCTTCATGGCGGCATCTAAAGCCTTGGTCAGATCAGGCGCCTTATAGCCGGCTTTAATACCTTTTTCTTTTGCTTCCTTAATCCACTTGTTTGCATCTTTAATTTTGACGTCTAAATTATCTTTGCTCTCTTGAGTGAATTTGCCGCTCATCATGGCGGAAGCTTTTTCGACTTTTGCCTCTAACGCCGACGTATCGTAACGTAGATTATCGTCGATGGATTTAATGGCGTCGTAAGCCGCTTTAATTTCATCGTAGGTTTTTGCACCTTGTAATGCCTTCTCCCCTTGGGTGATGACCTCTTCGTATTTTTTCAAGGACTCTGCCGTATACTTGCCTGCTGTGCCCTTAAATTCCTTGAGGTTGGCCTTTAATTGTGTTAAGTGCACGCGGTAAATTTCATCGGCAAATTTGACGGCGCTGCCCGCTTTATCCAAGTCGCTGTAAACGTCTTTGACCTCTTGAATGGTAGCGTCGCCATTTTTGATCACTGCTTTTGCCTTTTCAAGATTCGTCTTTAGGCCGTTAATTAAGTCTTGATTGACGCCTTGTGCGGCCTTTGCCAACATCTCATAAACTTTGACGGCATCGATTAATTGCCCTTTGTCTACCTTGTACGTGTTTTCGTTAAAGCCGTCCGTCGCCGATTGCCAGTCGATGGCGATGCGCGCTTCCGGAGAGTGTTCTTGAGGTCCGAGAGATGTCTTATAAGATACCTTGACGGGAACAAACTGTTCATTTTCCTTCACTTCAATTTTGACACGTTTAGGCGAGTTAAATTGATTTTCACCAACGAGAATATCTTGACTGGATAGCACCTGTGCATTGATATAGTCTCCTGCTAGTTTATACTTCAGGCCTGTAATGGCACCGGTCGCCTTTGTGCCTTCTCCGGCAGTCATGGGAACCCACTGCATTTCCAAATACCACTTGCCGTTTTCTTTGGTGAGCTTTCCTTGATTCCAAAGGGCACTATTGGCCATGGAAATCTCATTCTTCGTTCCATGGTAAAGCTGAATGTTGACCGTCTTCGTCGCTTCAATCTGCGCATTCGGATCCACTTTGTCGGGGGATGCTTGGAACTCTCCCACGGCAGCTTGTAAGGCCTTTAAAGCAGCATCGACTTTTTCTTGACTGTCCGCCTTCAGGCCTTTTTCCGCCGCTTGAATAGCAATGGCAAGCTTTTCATTAACTTCTTCTTCTTTCTTCGTTGCATTTAAAAGCTTTTTCGCCTTGTCGATTTCAGCTTGTAAGGCTTCGGTTTTGAAGACATCTTTCGATTCTTCGTAAGTTTTTATGGCAGCATTTAGTTTTTCAACCGCTTCATCGATTTTGTCTTGTTCTGTAAAGTCCATTGCCTTTTTGGCAACGGCGATGGCGGCACGCAGCGTATCCTTTGCCTCTTTCGACTTATTCTTTTTCAGCGCCTTTTCAGCCTTTTGAATGGCATCTTCCAGGGCGGTCTTGGTCACATCGCCGGCTTCTTTCAGTTTTAGTGCCTTGATTCCGGCGTCCACACGGTAGACCCAGCTGTCGTAAACCGATGTATCCAAATTGGTGCCGTTTTGCGTCGTGTCACTCGGATCTTTTTTATAGGTAGATTTCGGCGCCTTAATATCGGCAAGGTACGCTTTCGCTCCTTTGGAGTTGGAGTTGCCCTTATAGTCGATTTTCGGACCGCCAGGGTAAGGTTGGTAGCCGATGTCCGATTCTTTGTAGCCGTCGATTGTTTCTTTAAGCGCTTTGACGCCGGCATCTTGATATTTGCCCGATTGAATCTTTTCTTCTCCATCTTTTACCAGCTTTTCCAACGGTTCCGGATCTAAGCGCAAGCCGTCATAGAGAGAAGTAAGGGTTTGGGAATACGTGCGAATATCCTCGCGGGTAACGGCCGCCGTGGTTTTTTCTTTAATCTCTTTCCATTTGTTTTCCGCTTCAGTCACTGTCGATTGGATGAAATGGGTGTCCGCCTTATACTTCGCAAGGTTTTGCGATTCGCCGTCCACTGCATTGATAAAGCTGACCCACGGTAAAATCGAAAGGGAGAGATCATCTAATTCCTTTATGCACGCTTTGATCTTTTCGGGATCTTTTGTATCCACTACTTCGGCGCGGCCGAGTGCCTCTTTTATGGCGTCGTTAATTTTTACTTTCTTCGTAATGACTTTTTCTTCGCTTCCACTGTGATCTACGTGGTCGAAGACGTCGATTTCTTCGGGAAGAATTTTAGAAACCATGGCGTGATTTGTTTTTAAATCACTGATGCGGTTCTGCAACGCCAGTTGCCATTCTTTCAATTCTTCTTTCGTCGTCTTTACTTTTCCGCCTTTTACGTGAAGGTAAATGGTGTCGCCTGTTTTTTGCGTTTGCTTGTCGCTATGACCAATGACCACATCCGTATTGACGACAATTTTTTCTTTAGAATCGATGTCATATTTTAGGACAAATGCCATGGGAACATCCGCTTTTTCTGCAGCTACTCCAGCCACATCCGGTTTTTCGGATACTAAACCATACTCTACTTTCTTCGTAATATCCGCCGGTATATACGTTCCCTTCGGAGCGTAATTAATATTTTCAAGATAGGATTTTACTTTTTTCCCTTCCATTTCAGGCTTCGCGAAGAAGGTAAGTGTCTTTTTCACCGGATCATACTTGGCTTTTTCCGATACCAAGCTTTCCATATGAGTCTTGCCGGCGCCATTTTGGTTTTGATACTCAATGGTAACATCATAGGGCTCCGTGGACGGCTTGTCTTCCTCGCCGCCGATTAACTGTTGCTTGGTCGTATCTAAGTTGAATTTGATGTAAGTTTTGTTTTGTACGCGCATCGAACTTCCATCATAGTATTTAATATTCGTATATACGCCAAGGTCGGCACCCGGATCAACAAGCTCAACTTCTTCCACGACCGCTTGGCCATCAATTGTTTCCGATGTTTTAAGCACGTTCCCCGGTTTCACGGAAAAATCGCTAGCATAGTAATCGACACCTGCTACAAAATTATCCCCATCTTTCTTAAAGGAGAAAATGTATTTCTTTTCCGAGGGAATATACTTAACTGGACCTGCCAAACACTTTTGGATTGCTGCATCATTTTCACAAGTGACGGGGATGGAGTAGATCTCTTTCCCTTGATTGTTCGGCTCATCCTCTTTAATTTCAGGCGGTTGCACACCGGGTTTCGCTTTCAGCGCGTTGATCGCCTGCTCCAATGCCCTTACATGATCCGATGTTTCATCTAAGCTCGGCGAATAGGTCGAATTATCTTCAATCCACTTTTTCGCCTGAATCTTTACTAAGTTAAAGTTGGCAAAGGATTCTGCTTCATAGTATTTTTCTTCATACTTGTCTGCCTTGTTTACAAGCTTTTGCAAGGCTTCCGTATTGTATTTTAGGATATTATTTTGACTTGCAGTTTGTACCTCACTGATCTTGGACACCAATTCCGGCACATCCATGTCGCCTGCCTTTTGTTCCGTTTGTTCAAGGTATTTTCTAAAAGCTTCCAAACTTTCCTTGGTATACTTTTTGTCATTGTAGATCGTACCGGAATCTAAATCATCCATGGCTTCATGAATACGCTCATTTAAAATTTCAAGCAAAGTAAAGGTGTTTTCGATTTCGTAAATCGGCTGAGCGATGTTTAAAGCTTCCGTCATGGACGGCGCCTTAGAATTGCGCAATTGGTTAAGTTTTTCAATGCTTTCTTTTACCGTTTTGATTCGTGCCTGATCCTTCGGCACATCGGCATCTAAGTATTTACCGATTAAAATTTCGCCCCGTTTAATCCAATATTTTATTCTCGCCTTGGTCTTTTTTTCGTAACGGCTGTAATTATCCGCCGATTTATTCATGGTATTGTAGTCAATTTTAATACCGAAAGGTCCCATCCGCTTTGTAGCACCTTGATTATCTACATAACTCATGCTTTCGACGACGAGTTGCGAGCCGTCTAATTCAGCAGGAATGGGAATGGCGACTAAGTTTGTCTTCGTCGGATCTTGCGGGTCGCTGGAGCCGAGGGAAACGCGAATTTCTTTTCCCGCGACGCTCTTCATTACCATACTGTTGATTTTCGATACTTTGTTTTTATTGGCAACAAAAAGCACTTCCAACTCATTGCCCCATTTGGTCACTTCCATTTCCTGGAAGAGGCCCTTTACATCCGCTTTTTCCGTACCTAAATCCTTGTAGATATTCGTTTGGCCGTCGCCGTCCACTAATTGAACGTCGACAAGCTTGTATTTGCCTTTATAGTCGCCGTCTTCTTTTAGCTTCGTATCACTGTTTAAGGCATAGATTTGTAAAATCGTGTCCAATTCGCCCAGTAAACGTTGTGCTTTCGCTTCATCTAAGCTATTCACGCTTTTTTTCGCGCGAGCCACTAAATTATATATTTCGTACCAAGGTGTTTCGATGATTTGATCCGGCGTTAAAATATAGGAATCCTTGCCGTAAAGCTTTCCCTTGCCTTCCACATCTTCGTAGTCGCCAAGGTCGATGCCCGGCGTATAAGTAGAGTTATGTTTCGGCGCCAAGTAATCGGTGCCCAACAAATGTCTTTGAATGGCGGGGTTGGTTAGTATGGCATCCGCCTTTGATACAATCGCCTTCTTTGTTTCTTCTTTCGCCGGCGTAAAAGCGAAAATCGGTTGAGCTGAACCCATGACCGTTAACAAAGCCATGGCTAAGCTTATTTTTTGTCTTCCTTTCATTTTATCCTCCTACTGCTTGTAACGATGCGTTCGGCATCAAACAAGCTTAGATTTTTACATGATATCGTTTATCATTTATAGGATATTCGATGGCTTTTTCTCGGTCAAGCTTTTTTAAAAAAAAATTCCGTAACCCGGGGTTCTTTTTAAATCCATGCTTTCCGTAAAAACAGCTGATTTTCAACTTTTAATCCTGAAATAACTCCGGTTAACAATTGGAGGTTATTTTCTTTTAATCAAATGAAGATGCCTTGACGACTGAATTTTTTTCAATAAAAAACTCCCGCCGAAGCGGGAGCTGTGTGTATTTAAGAAATCATTAGTCGGCGCTGTAGGGCAAAAGTGCCACTTGTCTTGCGCGCTTAATTGCCGTGGTAATCTTCCGTTGGTGCTTTGCGCAAGCGCCGGTAACGCGACGGGGAAGGATCTTCCCGCGGTCGGAAATAAAGCGCTTTAATGTTTGCGTATCTTTATAATCGATTTGTTTTTCCTTGTCTGCACAGTAAATGCAAACTTTTTTTCTGGAACGATATCTTCTTTGCATGTTCTCACCCCTTAACCTTGGTTAAAATGGGATATCATTGTTGTCGATCGGGTAATACCCTTCGTCGTCGGATTTGGGGCCGAAACCGGAGGGATTGCTCGGTTGAGCTTGATTGTTCGATTGATAAGCCATGTTCGTCGGCGGTGCCATGTTTTGGCCACCTACCGTGTTGCCCGCTTCTTTCGCACTTTCAATAAAGTGGACGCGGTTTACGACGACATCGGTCGTGTAGACGCGTTCGCCGTTTTTTTCGTAGCTGCCCGTGGAAATTCGACCTTCCACGGCGATGCGATTGCCCTTGTGGAAATAATTGCCTAAAAGTTCGGCCGTGTTTCCAAAGGCTTTAATGCCGATAAAATCGGCTGTGGGCCGGCCGGCTGCTTCCGCTTCCTGACGCTTTTCGCGACTCATGCCGCGATCCACGGCGATGGTGGCAAAGGTATTTGCCATGCCGTTTTGGCTGTAGCGAAGCTCCGGATCTCTCGTCAGTCTCCCGTAAAGTACAACTAAATTCACGATATCACCAATCCCGTTTCTTATTCATCTACGCGGACGACCATATGACGCATGACCGTATCGGAAATACTTGCAATACGGCTGAATTCTTTGATTACGCCGGGTTCTGCATCGAATTCGACGAGCACATAGAATGCTTCTTTGTAATCTTCGATTTCATAGGCGAGCTTGCGCGTGCCCCATTCGTCTTCCGATTTAATGACGCCACCATCGGCAATGATGCCTTTTAAACGTTCGTATTGTTTTACACGTCTTTCAGATTCGGCGTCGGGATAGAACATAAGGATTACTTCATAATTGTTCATGTCTGTCACCTCCTTGTGGACTGACGGCTCGAATGATCGAGCAAGGATAACTATCTGACCCATTATAAGTGAGAAAGAGGCTAAGTGTCAAGGCCTTCTTCCACAATTCGACTTTCAACGCCTGCATCCGTAAGTTCGATGAGTCGCGCGCCCCGGGGCAAGCTGCCATAGGCGTTGTAGCCGGTGATGCGGCCGTAGTAAAGGTGCATCCCCCGCCAATTGGCGGTGAAGTCGTTGTCGTGATCGTGGCCCACAAAAATATGGCGGACGGTGCTTTCGTTTAACAAAGTATCCACCAGCCCCGTGTTTTTCACCGGAGCGCAGACAGTTTCGTCTTTGTGGCCCACGGCCAAGCCCGCCTTTTTCGCGTCGTCGAATTCCACCACGGGAATGTGCATAAATAAAAGGCCTTCTTTTCCTTCCCCGCCGTCCAGGGCGATGAGGTCTCGAATCTGCTCTTCATAGACGTAGGCGTAGTTGTTGTCCTCGTCGTAGTCACCGCTGTCTAAAAAGTACAGGCGATAGTTCCCTGCGTCGAAATAATAGAGCTCCCGCCCCTCCACGGAGGCGAGGCCCCGTTTTTCCACATGGTGTTTCATATGATACACCAGCTCCTTCAGCACCCGGCGATCGTAGGCGCTTTCGCTGTCGTGATTGCCCCAGGTAATAGCTACAGGGACGCGCAGGCTGTCGAAAAAATCCAGAACGCCGGATAAAATCGTGAGGCTTCCCGATTCCAAAGACCAGTGAATGTCGCCGGTGAGGACGATGAGATCCGGCGCCAGGGCCGAAACCATGTTCCGCACCAAATCCTCCGTGCGCTTGTCGTCACCCTTAAATGGAAAGGAGCCGAAGTGAAGATCGGTGAGTTGAAGTAGTTTCATGAGCCTACTCCATTCCGATAATTTCCGATTTCGGCATATACACCGTCACCTTGTCGCCGACGCGCCGCATATTGGCGCTTCGGTTCAGTTGATCCATCTTCAGCATCTTTTTCCCGTTCACTTCGATGTACAGGCGATAGATGGAGCCACGCATGGAGGTGCGAATGACTTTGCCTTGGTAAGCGTAGGCGTCGTTTATGGCTTCTAAGGAAAGCACTTCCGGGCGAATGGCCACGTAGCTGTAATCCGCATGATCGACGGCGCCCATGGAGGCCGCTTCTTCTCTCGTAAAGAGATTATAGTCGCCGATAAAGCGGGTGGCGAATTCCGATTGGGGATGGCGGTAGATGTAGGTAGGCGAGCCTTCCTGCACGATGTGACCCTGATTCATGACGAATATGTAATCGCTCATGCTCATGGCCTCTTCCTGATCGTGGGTGACGAGGATCACCGTAATGCCCAGTTCCGCCTGAAGGGATTTAATGAGCCCCCGTAGCTGCACGCGAATCTGTGCGTCCAATGCGCTTAAGGGCTCGTCCAAGAGAAGAACGTCAGGCTTGGTGACCAAGCTCCGCGCCAAGGCCACCCGCTGTTGTTGCCCGCCGGAAAGATTCGCCGGGTAGGCTTCTTCTTTTCCCATGAGGCCCACCAGGTCGATCATCTCTTTCGCTTCCGTGTCCCGGGTCTTTTTGTCTACGCCTTTCATTTCCAGGCCGAATTTTACATTGTCCAGCACGTTCATATTGGGAAAGAGGGCGTAGTTCTGAAAAACCATGCCCAGGCCGCGATCGTTCGGGGCGAGGCCGTCGACGCGTCTGCCGTCGATGATGATTTCGCCTTCGTCGATGGAATTTAAGCCGGCAATGGCCCTAAGCAATGTGGATTTACCGCAGCCGGATGGGCCCAGGAGGGCGGCCATTTGGCCGCGGGCAATTTTTAAATTCAATCCGTGAAGCACTTCCGTTTCGCCGAAGGATTTTCTTAAATTGTTGATTTCGATAAAGCTCATATTACGCCTCGTATCCTTTCTGTTTTCTCGTAAGGCCTATGGCGCCGAAGGTAATGACGCTGATGACGATAAAGTAGAGTATGACAATGGCCGAGGCCATGTGTCCGTTGACGGAGAGGGATTTTCTCAAAAAGATTTGCACCGTTTCATATTTCGATCCCACCACCAAATTAATGATGACGAATTCGCCGAAGAGGGTGGAAAAACTGAAGAGGCAGGCGGAAAACACGCCGGGCATAATCGTCGGCAGGATAACTTTTCTGAACGTTGTCCAGGGGCTCGCCCCGAGGATTTCCGCCGACTCCATCAGGGTCTGTGCGCCGATGGCCCGGAGGTTGTTTAGGGTGCCCTGGCGAATCATGGGATAGATGAAAAGAACGTAGGATCCCACCACCACGGTGATCATGGGGATGCCCAACGCGGCGTAGGTGTTCATCAAAGCGAATGCCAGGATGACGCCGGGAAAGGCGTAGCATGCGATGACCATGCCCTCTGCCACCTTCTCGAGGCGCGGGTAGTAGACGTAAATGGCGAAGATGCTCGGCACGATGATCGCGGCGCCCAAGCTGACGGCGATAAGAGACAGAACGCAGGTACGCACCAAGGCATGGAGGAAGGTTTTATTCATAAGGAGCTTCCCGAACCAGGCGAGGGTGGCGCCTCTGGGGAGCATGGTGGAAGACCAGTCCATGGATGTGGCATAGAGCAATGTCGCCAGCAGGGGCGCGAAGAGGTACAGAAGCATGAGGACGATGGCGGCGTTTTTTGCAAATTTTTTCATCCTTTACTCACTTTCTCGGCCCGCTTGGCCAGTTTGTCGCCCAGAATCATATTGACGAGAAGAATCATCGCCAGCAATACGGAGAGGGCCGCGCCGATTTCCGGCCGGGCAAAAATATCCCCGGTCACCGTGTTGGCGATGCGTATGGAGAGGAGGTTTACCCCGGTGCCCGTCAAGGCCTCGGCGGAAGCGTAGGCGCCCATGGCGTTGGCAAACATCATGGCGAAAACGCCGACGATGGAGGGCATAAGCACGGGCAGGCCGATGCGCCGCCAGTATTGAAAGCTGCTCGCCCCTAAAAGCTCCGCCGATTCCCGCCACCCTTTTTCCAGGGCGTCGTAAATAGGCAAAAGAAGAATAATGCCCATGGGCAGTTGAAAATAAAGGTACACGATGCACAGGCCCAAGGAAGAATAGAGATTGTAATTCGCCAGCCAATGGATGCCGACACGCCGGCCGAAGATAAGGAGCACGCCGGAGGAGCCTAAGAGAATAATGTAGGCGAAGGCCAGGGGAATGCCGGCGAAGTTCGAGGTCATATTCGCGATGACCACAAAGATCTCTCTAAGCCGTTTCGAATGACTCACGATGGCGTAGGTGGTCACTGTGGTAAAGACAATGGCCACGACGCTTGAAAAAAGGGAAATTCCCACGGAATTTTTTATGGCCGCGGTGTACATTGACCCGGTGAGTATCTCCCGGTAATTGGACAGAGTCCATCCCCCGCCTCCCGTGGGCTTGAAGCTCATAAGGACCATGTTCGCCGACGGATAGATCAATACGGCTACGGCGATAAAGGCGAAGAGAATCATGGCCAAATGAAAGGGCAACCGTCGTTTCATGCAAGTCTCCTTTCGAAATAAAAAGGGGCCCGAAGGCCCGAAGTTGTGACGTCTCTTACTTCATATAAGCCATGACGTTTTCTTGCCACAGCTGAGCCAGTTGCTTGGTGCTGTCTTCCCATGCCTTGCTGTCTTTGACCTTGTAAATGTCCTTGTAGGCCGAAGGGGGCAGGAGTTTTTTCTTGGCTTCGTCGGAAATCTTGGCATTTTCGCGAATGGGCCGCGCGTAGCCCTTAGCCAGATTGTCCTGACCTTCGTCGGAAAGAATAAATTCCCGAGCCAAAGCGGCGGCGTAGGGATTGGCGGCGTAGCGATTGATGATGGTGGTGTAGCCGGTCATAACCGTCATCGGCGGTACGGTAATCACGAAGCGATCCCGATCCACGGCATCGGCGTAGTTCAGGGCGTTAAAGTCCCACAACATGCCCACTTGCACTTCCCCGGTTTCCAAATTGGCGAGAGAGGCGTCGGTGGTCTTCAGGCGGCCTTGTTCGGCGAGCTTTTTGAAAAAGTCCAGTCCGGGCTTGAGATTCTTTTCATCCCCGCCATAGGTGACGGCGGCATTTAAGAGGGCGAATTGACTTTGATTGGCCGTTTCCATGTCGCCAATGGTCAACACATAGTTACCGTTTAAAATATCGTCGAAAGTTTTCGGCGGCTCGACCCCTTCCGGCAGATTTTGTTTGTCCGTAATAAAACACATTTGTCCCGTGTAGGCCAAGAGCCAGTCGCCGTCGTCGTCTTTTGCCCAGTCGGGAATATCGTCCCAGTAAGAGGTCTTGTACTTTAAGGACAAGCCCTGTTCCTCGGCTACGGGACCAAAGGCGATTCCCACATCCCCGATATCTGCCGAAGCATTGGTCTTTTCCGCGGCAAATTTCGCCAGCTCTTCCGCCGAAGACATGTCCGTGTCCGTGTGACTGATGCCGTATTTCTTTTCAATGTCTGCCCAGGTTTCCTTCCAGTTGGCCCAGGCATCGGGCATGCCTACAGAGTGGACGTTCCCTTCTTCCTTCGCCTTCTTTTCCAACTCTTCCACTGTAATCTTGCTTAAATCTAAAGTGTCTGTGGCCGTGGATTCCTTTGTGCAGGCCACGAGCAGCATCATGCCCAAAGCCACAACCAACCATTTCATTCGTCGAATCATTGCATCCTCCTTGTGTTTTTATAAATTTTTCATCCCTCACAGCATAAACTATGTAAATTAGAGGAAATGCAAATCTTTATTAAATCCCCGTTAGTTCTTGTAAAGTTTCCTCTTCCTTTTCGTCCCCGTAAAATTCTCTCTTCCCTTCGCCTTGACTTTGCACAAAGGCGGCCCCCATAATAGACATAGTATACAAGTGTTTTCGGCGGGCTTTGCCCATTGGATTTTGAACCGGCGCAGGGAGAAAGGGGTCGTCATGCTCAAGGGTATTCTTTTAATCTTTTTATGCACCATGATGTGGGCACTTAACGGCAATGTGGGCGCATACATTTTCCAAAACAAAGCCTTCACCCCCGATGTTCTCGTGGCCATTCGGCTGACGGCGGTGGGGCTCATCCTCCTCGTCCACGACTTGCGCCGCAGCGGTCGCTACGCTTTTCGCGTGGTGCGGAAGCGGGAAAATATCCCCGCCTTTCTCCTCTACTCCCTCGGCGGGATTTTATGTATGCAATACGGCTATTTCACCGCCATTGCTCATTCCAATGCGCCGACGACGACGCTGATTCAGTACACGGGGATGTTTTTCGTCATCTTCGTCTCTTCCATTATGAATCGCACCTGGCCCAAGCCCATCGTCTACCCCACCCTGGCTCTGTGCAGCCTCGGGCTCTTTCTCATGGTTACCGGCGGCGATCCCTCGAATCTCAAGGTGAGCAGCAAGGCGCTTTTTTGGGGACTGGTCTCCGCCGTGGGCTTTATGAATTTTAATCTGGCCCCCGTCGGCCTGTCCAAAACCTATCGCTCCATGGAAATCATGGGGCCCTCCATGCTCTTAGGCGGCGTGCTGCTCATTCTCCTGACCCGGCCCGATTTCACCGCCCCCACCTGGGATATGACCTCCACTCTCTGCGTTCTTTTTACGATTATCGGCGGCACCCTAATTCCCTTCTGGGCCTTTTTGGAAGGGGCTCGCCACACCGGCGCGCAGAAATCCAGCATCTTCGCCCTATCCGAAGCGGTCTTTTCCGCCATCGTGGCCATGGTGCTCTATCATTTGAAATTTCAAGCCACCGACCTCGTCGGTATGCTCATGATTTTCGGCTCCGTGCTTCTGCTCTCTGTCGGAAAATCCCCTCTACCTTAGATAATTGTCTAAATCTCTATAAAAGTCTATTTTTTGGTACTACTCCATTTACGACAATTTGCTAACCCTCTATAAGTGCCCATAGATTTCTAGCAAATTGTCGTAAATTTGTCGTAAGCTGTCGTAAATTCTAAAATATAAATTTCATCGCTTTTTCAAATTCCCCCATCTGTTCTATCTTAAAATCTTCTGTTGCATCTACATATATATCCATTGTTGTACTAATATCAGAATGACCTAGAATAGACTGCATTGCTTTTGTATTTATATTTTGTTCATTAAGCCTTGTAGTAAAGGTGTGTCTGAAAATGTGATTGCTTAAATGTGGAACTAATAGAATATCATTAGAGTTCGATTTATTTTTATCCATTATACTTAAATTGCAATCTCTAACAATTCTTCTTAAAGCTTTATTATGTGTTCCATTAGTGTGAACCTTTCCGAATCTATTTAAAAATACAAAGTCTTTAAATCCATCGATTGAATCACAACATTCGATTCCAAAAGTCTTTTGTAACACTCTTTCCATAAGAAAAGCATCTTTTACTTTTTGAACCATAGGAATACTTCGCTTACCTGATGCTGTCTTCGGTGTATTAATAGCATATCTATTGTTTAATCCTTTACCTTTACTATAATATACCAAAGTCCTATTTACACTTATAAGACCATTATCAAAATCTAGATCGTCCCATTGCAATCCTGTAACTTCTCCAACTCTCATACCTGTCCAAAGCATAACAATGAATATTAGATACCATTTTTTATATTTATCACTATTGGATAAATATTCTTCAAATAGTACCTGTTCTTCTATTGTCATGGCTTTTTACTTCGGAGATTCATTTCGATAAGCTACTTTCAATTCCTTCATAGCATTATCAGACGGATTAAACCTTATATATTCGTCATCCACTGCTAATTCTAACACCTGATGTAACACAGTATGGACACGATCTAGCGTTTAAGTATTGATTTTTAAATGAAAAGAGAGACTCGAGTTAACAAGTCTCCCCAAAATTTGACAAATAGCCTATTTTAATCATTATCTCTTTGCATCAATAATAATTCTACTTTATTTATTTTATTAATAGCAATAATTGAAGATATTGGACCTAACAAGGTTCCCAAAATTATTACTATTATTAACATTAAAATCATAAGGAATATATTCGGTCTTAAAAAAGGCATATTCAAAAGTGATGAAAATATATTATTGAAAGTTATACTTAAAACAAAGGAAAGCACAGAACCTATGACTGCACCTGTTCCATTAATTAGCATAGATTCAATAAGAACTACTTCACTGAGTTTTTTCTTTGTTGCTCCTAATATCCTTATAGTTGCAAATTCTCTTTTCCTTTCCTTAACTGATAAGGTATTTACAAGACTTAAAATAAAGAAAGCTAGTATCCAAATCAAAGCTATCAATATATACACATATACAAGCATGTTTTTTGCTGAATCTGAAACTTCTGTCATTATTTTTCTTGGCAATAAAGGATACACTTTTTCTTTTTTGAATTCTTCTTTAATAAGTTTTTGAATTGTTTTTGGATCTTTGTTTTTTTCAACTTTTACTAAAATAGAAGATATATCATCTTTTTTTGCCACCGGATGATTAATTATCTTTTCATATTCCTTGGCTAATCTATGAGTTTCTTCTATTGTCATAAAAACTGAATTATCAAAACCCATGCCAGTTTTTGCAAGCCTACCTCTTATCTCAAATTCTTGATTAAAAAATTTAACCTTATGATTAATAGTCCCCACAATGTTAGCACCTACAACAACTTGCCCAGCTTTAATTGGAGTTTTAATCTGTTTTTCAAGCCAAGGTTTAACGCTAAAGTCATCAGAAAAGTCAATTCCTATAACTTGAATGGGAAAAGAACAGCATCCAGCAGAAAGTGTAGCTAGATAAACTTGACCACAGGCTTTTTCAACTCCTGGTATTTTTTTTACTCTATTTAATATATCCTTGTCAAAAAAGAATGTATTAGGTTCTCCCCTTAATATTGCACCTGTAATTTTGGAATCATAACCTTCTGGGACTACTATAATGTCTGCTCCCATCCTATCTGATAAAGATTTCATGCCATTTTTAAGAGAAAAAATTGTAAAAGATGACATGAATAAAATAAAAGTTAAAATTCCTACAAGTAAAATCAAGGTAATTGACCTTGCCTTTTTATTTTCTATATTCTTTTTTGCTAAATTAATTGTGTATAAATCTTTCATTATTTTGCACCATCAAGAGCATTATTGCAAGCTTCTATAAATTGCTTGTAAGTTTGTGTTGCCCCCGAAATAACGTCCACTCCTTCAGGATTTCCTTTTTCCACTAATCTATCTGGGTATGACTTTGCAAGATTTATAGCTTGTTGGGCTATCTTATATAGTCCTTCATTTTGGCTTTGACCATAAGATTCATCCTTTTCTTTTCCATCTCCATCAATGTTTTGCATTGTGCAAGATTCAATCTTATTGTCTTTAACGGTTATATCCACCTTTACAAGTCCGCCTCTTTCATCTTTGGCAGATTCTCCATGATATGTGCCGTCTTTATAGCTTACGCTTGGAGCTTCTTCTTTTTTATCTCCTCCACAAGCAACTAGGACAAGCCCCAAAGAAAAAATTGTTAATACATTTAAAAATTTTCTCATATAAACTCCTTAAGTTTTTCATCTTTTTTTACAGAATCAAGAACTGGTCTTTTTCTTTTCATTTTTTCTTCTTTTGAAATTTTACCATGTTCAAGAGTTATCATTCTTTCAGATTCTTCACCGACTTCAGGGTCGTGAGTTACAACAATAATTGTTGATCCTGCATTGTGAAGTTTTTCAAATATGTCAAGAACTATATATTCATTCTTTTCATCCAAATTTCCTGTGGGTTCATCGGCTAAAAGTATTGAAGGATGATTAATAAGAGCTCTAGCAATGCATACTCTTTGTTGTTCCCCACCTGATAATTGGTTGGGTAAGTGGTTGGCTCTATCAGCAAGACCTACTGCAGCCAAAGCTTCCATTGCTTCTTGTGCATCTGGCATAGAATGATAATATTGTGACATCATTACATTTTCCAAAGCACTTAAATAGTTAACTAAATGAAATTGTTGGAAAATAAGTCCTATCTTATCCCTTCTAATAACTGTTAGTTCCTTAGGTGATTTTTTTGCTATATCTTCACCATCCAAAATGACTTCGCCAAGTGAAGGTTTATCCATGGCACCAATAATATTCATCATTGTTGTTTTACCAGAACCTGATGGACCCATTATAGAAATCCATTCGCCCTTTTCTACACTTAAATTGATTTTGTCAAGGGCTTTAAGTTCACCATAAATTTTTGAAACATCTACGAGTTTTAATATATCCATAAAATTCCTTTCTATTCTCCACGAAGCACTAAAGCTGGATCAATATCAACAGTTTTAGATACTGGTATTAAAGATGCAACTATAGTTATTACTATACAGACAATAATTGTCATAGGTACTAAAAGAGGCAAGAAACTTACCTTTCTAGCAAATACCGAAATACTTACTCTATTGGCAAATATATATCCTAATGCAACACCTAAAAGTCCACCAAAAACCCCCAAAAATGCTCCTTCACCTAAAAAGTCAACGATTACTGACGAATTTGTGGCGCCCAAAGCTTTCTTAAGACCTATTTCTTTACGCCTTTCAGTTACAACTGCCATCATTGTTGTGGATACACATATCATCATTATGAATAATACTATTATCGTTACAATGAAGACAAGAGCTTGTAATTTATTCAAAACTATATCTTGTGAGGCGGTAACTCTTTTTACCATTTGTGGAGTTAGAGATCCATCCTTTTGTGAAATATTTGATACTATTTTTGAAAGTTCATTTTGTTCAGCTTCTATTGAATATTCTACGACATCAAAATCTTTGTCTTTAACAAGCTGTGAAATATCATCAATACTCATAAAAATAAGTTCTTCTTCTTTACCACCTGTTGTTACAACTCCTGAAACAACAAAATTAGTATCTATAGAACCTTCTCCATTAACTTTGGGAGTATTTATAATAATTTTATCTCCCTCTTTTAATTCCAAAGCCTTTGAAACTTCATTACCTATTAAAACTTCTCTCGATTTTTCAGGCCATGAACCGTCAATAAGCCAGTACGGAGAATTTTCTTTCGCTCCCTTTAAATCTGTACCTGCAAGCATATAAGGTTGTTCATTAATTTTTGCATTTGTGTAAATATAGGGTGCCTGACCGACAAGCTTTCCTGAAGGAATTAACGATTTAACTTCATCTAACTGTTCATTGGTGATTTTTTTATCAGGGTTAGTGGGAATTACCAACATATTTGCACCATAAGACCTAAACTCCTTACCCATTTGTCTAGGAATATCATAGTAAATAGTAACAAGTCCTGAAATAATTGTTGCTCCCATAGCTATAGCAAGTAGTGCTGTTAACATTCTTGCACGTCTCCTTGCCAAGGAAGTCATTATCATTTTTAAGTAAAATTTATTTTTACTTTGTTTATCTGCCATGTAGTACCTCCGTTGGATTTAAATTCAAAAGGTATCTTATAGCTGGTATTGACCCCAATATTGTAACAAGAATAATAAGTATTGCTACAATGGGAACTACCATAGCTGTTGGAGCTATTGCTGAGCCAAAAACTGTTAGACCAATAATCTGAGTAAGTAGCAGACCAACACCGTAACCTATAACTGTTCCAAATATCGCTGTCAAAATTATTTCCACAAGAATTATGCAAATTATCCTTCCATTTGACGCCCCTATAGCTTTTTGAAGTCCAATTTCATTAGATCTTTCCATTACAGATGCTGTAATAAGATTAGAAATACCAAAGCCTGAACCAATCAAAGTTAATACGGTAATTAAAACCATAAGAAGCGTAGTCTTATTTAAAATATCTCCTTCACTTTCTGCAACTTGGCGAATTGGCTTAGCTACAGAATCAGTCATTACTTCTGTTATTTGATAACAAATAGCAGAAACATAAGCTGTACAATACCATACTTCCCGTTCCTTAATAGTTAAAGATAGTGGGTTTTTGGCAGCCTTTCTTGCTAAGTCATTGTCTGGTGTAGTAAGAGCTGATACTTCAACTTTATTTACAACTCCAGTAACTCCAGCAAATTCTTGTGCTGTTTTTAAAGTAGAATATATAAATGCATCTTCATCAGAACCTGATGAGAAAATACCCTTAACTTTAAATTTTTTGTCTAAATTATTGCTTTTTAGTTGGATTTCATCACCAACTTTAAATCCATTTCTGTCTGCAAAAATCTTTCCAAGCATAACTGAATCGCTATCATTTTCTGATAACCACTCGCCTTGAACTTCCCACCAGTTTTTAAGTCTAATCATACCAGTATCAACTGATTCTCCAGTAGGCAAATTCATATGATTATTAAACCATGTTCCTACCATCTTAGTATGTTTAGAATCATTATTACAAGAAACCCAAGTGTTAAGATATGGCGTATAGTCTACAATATTGTAAGCCCAAAAAATAGTTTTAATGTTAGGAAGTTCTGATTCCTTTAAATATTTTTGAACCTGCCCCTCTTTTTCTTGCATGCCATACAAATCATCAAGAAGGGAAGCTTCCTTAGGCAATACATTAATATTTGCTCCATAGGTCTTTAATTCTTGATTAACTTTATCCCCAACACCGAGCATGGTATTTAACATTGAAGTGGCAAGAGAAGCTCCGAGGGCAACTGTAAATGCAATAAGAGCCATCTTTCCCTTTTGTCTAAAAAGCGCTCCTTTAACTATTCTCCAAAACATAAGCCCTCCTACTTAAATACATAAGACAATGCGTCAAGATCTTTTGGCGCAATCTTTATCTTTTTATCATGGACAATGTATGGGAAAGGTATCGGGTTACATCCACCCTTAAAACCTATTGTACCCCTATTCATTACAACGTCGCACAACTTACAAATAACATCATCGCCTCTTTCAAAATATCCAGATGGACCACATATCTCGCAGGCATCAAGTACAACTCCATAGGAACCTTCTGATTTTTTAATGCAGAAAAATCTCATTTGTACACCATCTTCTGCCTTATACAAATATCTGTGCAAATGCATATCCTCTAAGCTACTTAAAGGAATAACAATCATTCCATTTTCAGTTTGATAATCTTCAGGTGGTGAAAGGGCCTGTTCCTTATTAGCATATGCCTTTCCAAACGTTAATGAAAAAGTATTAATAAATAGAACGACAAGGAAAAAAATTGCCCAATGTCTTTTATTCTTCATTCTATACTTTATTTTTCTTAACTGAGCCCTATTGCTATAATCTTCATTAACTTTAATATTTTGCTTATATAAAATTACTGGAATAGCTATCATAATTAACATTGTTGCATATAAAAACACATTTTCGTGATTAGCTATAAATGCAATAACTCTAAAAAAGTTAACATTTCTAGGAATAATCCCTTTAGAATAAAACCTTTGAATTATGATATTAAATTGGCTGATACCCGAGCATATCAAGCTAAAAAAAACTACAATCTTTAAGTTTTTACCTTCAAGTTTAACTGAGGACTTGTATATGGCAAGCCCTGATAAAATCATCATGATTATCCCAAAAACAAAGCCTAAAATCCTAAAAAGTACAATAGTTGAAACAGCACTTTCGCCATAATATACAAATTTGTTTGATTGGTTAAATACATACGGTAAATAATAAAAACAAATTCCTACAAGATAGACAACAACCGATGATGAAATGAAATTATCATAAATTTTAGCATTTATCTTATCTTCAAATATCATAAAAATTAATATTAAAAATACTGAGATAACTATGGGTACCATAGACCAGAAATTCAATTCTGTTCTATTAATAAAATTAGGTATATTTCTTATAATTATTGAAACAATTGCTGCAATTACCCCTAAAACTAAAGAAATTATAATAACATACTTTTTATATTTGCTCTCTTTAGTTGTATAATAGGCAAGTATTAAAGAAATCATTAGAGAAAAGGCTATTCCCGCCTCCATAACTGTAATAAAAATTTTTAACATAATTTCACCCCCCATATATGTATATAAGGGGAACATAAATTCCCCTTATAAATATTATGAATTTTTAAACTTTACCATTGTGGTCCGTTCCATTCGAAGTCAGTCCATTCTGCAACAAGTGGTTCTGTCCAGAATCTACCTGTTACACCAGTTTCTTTATCTACGTGTAGTAAGTAGTCATTGCCTGGTGCAGAAACTTCAAATTTTACATTATAAACGCCAACACCTTCGTCAAATTTAACATTTGCACCATAGTGTGGACCATCAGATGCGTTCATTGGCATGAAAGAAACTTCTTGAACATGGTCTGAACCTTTCTTTTGTAAATAAGCTTTTACTTTTAACCATGGAACAAAATCACCAACGCCATAACCTAATGTTGAACCTTCTTGTGACGCTGTAATGTCAGCTTCAATATGGCAGTCAGCTTCTTCTTTAGGAATTGAGTTTCCTGCTGGTTCCATATCAACTGGTTGGAAATATACACCAGAGATTACTAAAGGTCCTTTAGTTTGGTCATCGCCAATTGGAAATTCTTCAAATCCTGCATCTTCTCCTGGAGCTGCAGCTTTTGCATCTCCTGCTTCTTTCTTGTTTCCTTCAGCTGGTGTTTTTTCTTCTGTAGAAGTTTTAGCTGTATTATTAGCTTTTGTATCTTCTTTTTTACCACAAGCTGTAAACATTAATGCGCACACAAGCGTCATAACAACAAGAAGTAAACTTTTCTTTTTTAACATAATATCCTCCTATTCTTTTTCTTGGCTGGCTTCAAGCTCAGCTCTAATTTTTTTGTTTCTATTATTTTGATAAATAACAGAAGCAATGGTTACTACTCATAGAATAATTTGTGGAATGAGATTTTCATACCTATATATCCTCCTATTCTTTTTCTTGGCTGGCTTCAAGCTCAGCTCTAATTTTTTTGTTTCTATTATTTTGATAAATAACAGAAGCAATGGTTACTACCAATAGAATAATTTGTGGGATGAGATTTTCATACCTATCGTATATACCTATAACTTCAGCAGACCATCCATTCATCCAAGGAACTATAGTTCTGCCAATTACATCTGCTTCTTGTAATTCTCCTATGCCCTTTCCTAAGAAAGATAAGCAAAGTATAAACATTAGCCAAGAAGTAAATGTAAAGAATGGTTTTAATGGTAGCCTTACAGAAACTTTAGCAATTAAATAATATACAATTGCAAGTATTATGGCGGCAACTAAAAGTCCAATCCACATATGCATTGGATTATCAGAAATGCCTGTTCTCATACCTTGGAAAAACAAAATAAGTTCTGCACCCTCTCTTGCTACTGCTAAGAATGCAGTGAAAGATAAGGCAAAATAATTACCCTTGGAAACAGATTGTTCAACTTTGTTTTTAATGTATCTATTCCAAACTTCAACTTCAGATTTAGAAAGCATCCAATTGGATACATAAAATAGTACGATAACGGCAAGAAACATCGCAATTCCTTCGAATATTTCTTGTCCCATTCCAGACTCAACTTCTCCCACTGTATTGGCGATGATATTAAATCCTCCAGCTAGGACTGCTGAAAAAACAATGCCTAGCAAGGCTCCAATATATACACCTTTTAAATAAATTCTATTATTAGTCTTTGATAAATATGCAGCAATGGCAGCTACAACTAAAATGGCTTCAAGTCCTTCACGAAGTGTAAGTCCAAGAACTGCAAAAAATGTACCAAATCTTTTTAGCAGCTCTCCAAACAATTGACCTGTTGAAAGGCTATTTGCATCTTCTTGACTTTGACCACTGGACTTAGAATCTCCAGAGGTTCCATCAAGAGTATGGGCATCTTCATGAAGATAAGTTATAAGTGCATCAATTTCATCTTTAACTTCTTTTGGGTCTGCATCTGCTTTGATAGAATTTTTTGCTCTGTAAAATTGATGTTCAACCATTGAACCCCTTTGGCCTGAAATTGCAGTCATAGTTGTTTTTTCAAATCCAATTTTTTCATAGAATTTAAAGTAAGCTACATTAACTGCATCTGTGGCTGCTTTTTTAGCATCCTTATCTCCAGGCTTGTAAACTTCCACAGCTTTTTCTAAATGTTCTGACATAGCATCAGCGACTTCAACCCAGTTACCATAATTTGTTTCTGCTGCAAAAGCAGACATGGAAGTGAGGCTAATCATGATTACCATAATTGCAAAAATGCTAGTCATTTTCTTTAATAAATTCATCTCTATCCTCCTTCTTTATTAAACTTCCATCTTCCATTTGGTAAAGTGTATTGCCATATTTTAAAATATCAAGCTCATGAGTAACTATAATAAGTGCAGTACCTTTAGAATTTATTTTTTTTAATAAATCCATTATCTCCATAGTAGTATTTTTATCCAAATCACTTGTTGGCTCATCTAAAATCAAAAGTTCCGGCGAATTAATCATAGATCTGGCTATCAGCACTCTTTTTAGCTCTCCTCCAGATAAATTTTTAGCAAAATCATCCTTCAGATGCAAAATTCCCATCAAATCAAGGAGCATAGCTGCTTTTTCATATGCAGATTCATCTCTTTTAAATAGATAATAAGGAAGAGACACATTCTCTAAAACATTTAAATTTGGAAGTGTTCCTAGACTTTGTGGCACAAAACCTATGATTTCATTCCTATATTTGCTAATTTCTCTATCAGAAAAATCACTTATATTTTTGCCCTTAGCAAAAATTTTACCTTCAGTCGGTTTTAATAAACCAGACAAAAGATTTAAAAAAGTTGACTTCCCGGAACCACTTCTGCCAATTATATTGACAAAATCTCCCTCCTTCAAGGTAAAGTTTACATTTTTAACAGCAAAAAGTGTATTAGAACCTCTTTTGAAACTCTTGCTTAAATTTTCAGTTTCAATTATTGATTCCATTATGAATGTCTTTCTTTCATACAATAATAAATATTAACTAAAACCAATATACATGACAACAATGTGCATAACGGAATGGTTTTTGCTCTGCAAGCCATATCGGCTTTCATGCATCCACCAATAAGCACATGAGCGTTTAGTATCTCTAAAATACCAATTGCTATATTTGAAATAGATAATCCTAAAGATATTTTTGAATCTTTAACTACAATAAGAATAATTGCTAATACTAAAATGACTGCGCCAATACCTATAGTCATATTTCCCATCCAATGGCATTTCATGAACATCCCATTTTCCATAGGAGGACAAACGGGTGTTATAAATTTTGGTGCAAGCACTAACAAAAAACCTATAATAGCTGAAATATATCCTAAAATCTTCTTTCTACTCATTTTAATCATCCTTTCTACTTATCTTTATCAATAACATTGTAAGTATAAAAACGTGTTATTTTTTATACTTACCAGTCTTTTTTTCAACAGTTACCCCTGGCCAGTTACCAACATATTGGTTGGAACCAGTGAGGCCGTTAAAAAGTGTTGACTTACCACTATTAGGGTTGCCGGCAAGTGCAATAGCAATAGCCATCTTAGTCCTCCTTCTTTTCTATTTCTTCAATTGCAATTAATTAAGCATCTGCTTTTCTAATGCTAAGTTCATAATGTCTAATATTAATTTGCACAGGGTCTCCAAGTGGCGCCACCTTCCTTATGTGAATTTCTGAATTTTTTGTAATTCCCATGTCCATTATCCTTCTTTTCAAAGGACCAGAACCATTGATTTTTTTAACGATGTAGTATTTTCCTACAACTGCATCTTTGACAAAACCAAGATTCGCCAGGTGGGACTCAGTTACATTACTATCTCCTAAAGACTTAATCCTTAAAATCTTATAATTAACATTTAAGGGTGCCATTACTAAGCTAAGCATCTAACCACTCGTTTCTAGTTTTAATTTTATTAAAATAAACTAATCTTTGAATTTGATTATCATTTTCGTAACTATTGTAACATAGGAAATTGAAAATTTCAAATCAATTTTTCAGTTTTTTTTAAAAAAAAGGCATATTTTTTAGATTGAGAATATTTTTAATTTATCTTTCTTATGTTGCCTTGTATATTATAATTTTCTTTTTTATTGACCTATATAATAGAAGAACTTTAATAAAAAAGCTCGTTTATTTTTTGTTAGATAGTAATTTTTAGTAATTTTATAAGTAAAACTTATTCTCAAAATAATTTATTTAATAGAAATGCTCTTAAAAATCTCATCTTCCATTAATACCATAGGTAACCTAATGAAGTTATACATCTCAGATTGCCTATTATAAAAATAATCAAAATTCATTCCTACCTCCTCTCTTTAAAATAAAAAAAGACGACAGAATTATTGCTTTCTATCGTCTACGGTTGTCTTATATTTATTTTTCTTCAAATTGATTTTATTGTATAGTTTAATAATTCTAATAATCCAATAACATATATACCTAATTTAGGTAATCCAAATGGACTAAATAAAAATGCTAATATTAGTGCTTCAATTACAATTTGCTTGTCTCCTTGAAAAATGCTAGCTATTCCAATTATAAAAATCAAAGTAGAAACTACGCTTAACAACGCAGTACTCAAACTTAATATGAAGGTTAAAAAAGCTATGAGCAAACTAAACACTAATCTTATCGGTAATAAAATTATTCTAATTATCCATCTCATACATACTCCTAAAAATTAAACTGGGATTCATAACAAACCCCAGTTTCATAATTAGCGTGTCCTTTAATATAATTTTGATCCTGCTGGAATATTATCATCCAGCATTATTAAGTTAAGTTTTTCTTCACCGTCATACTCACAAATTGCAGATATAATCATACCTTCTGAGTCGATTCCCATCATCTTACGAGGAGGAAGATTACAAATTGCAAGTAGTGTCTTTCCAATTAAGCTCTCTGCGCTGTAATATTCCTTAATACCAGATAAAATAACTCTTTCTTTTTCAGAACCATCATCTAATGTAAATTTCAAAAGTTTTTTTGACTTAGGAACTTCTTCGCAGTATTTAACCTTTACAACTCTAAAATCAGATTTTGAGAAAGTTTCAAAGTCTACCATATCTTCAAATAATGGTTCAACTTTCACTTTTGAAAGGTCAATTTCTTCTGTCGTAAGTTTGTCGTAAGTTTCGTAAGTTTCTTTTGACAAACCCCCATTTTCTGCCTTTTCTAAGCCTATTGGCTTCATTGTGGGGAAAAACAAAAGCCTGAAAAAAAAGAAACCCCTTCGGGAACGCGTCCACGAAGAGGATTAAGGAAGATAGCCGTCTTCCTTTTTTATTTGTCTATCAACCTTTGTAACATCAGTCGAATCGTGTTCTCTCATTATAAAAAAGGATCCATTGAGGATTGACTATCAATGGATCCTTTAAAGTCTTTCGTGGAATGCGACGCCGCAGCAATGTTCCGCACAAGGCTGATGACGCCTTTAGACAACTTATTCTTTTTTCTCACCCAACAGGCATGAGACTAAGCCCAATCCGACGGGCACAAGGGGCAACGCAAAATAAGAAGGAACGCCGCCCATTGAAGCACTGAAATACTCGAGCCATAGCCTTACCAATTGCAAGAGAATGTAGGACAAGGCGATGGTATAAAGACAAATTCGACTTCTCTGGTTCATAATTCCTCCTTTATTAAACAATTGTGTTTTTTATTTTATATATTTATTGCAGATTCGTCAATGGGAAATTCGCACTCGAATGTGGAATACTTTATGGGGTCACTCTATCATTCTATACGTTGGCTTTGCTTTTTTATTTGTCATTTTTCGATTGGCCGAAGCATTTTCTGTAGGCCGACGGAGACAAGCCCGTAAACTGCTTAAAGGCACGAGAGAAATTCGACGGGTTGTCGTAGCCCACGGACTCGGCGATGTAGGTCATGGAAGCATTGGTGTCGATTAATTGCCGCTCCGCTTCCATCATGCGCAAATTGGCCAAGTATTTCATGGGGGTGTATTGGCAGGTGTGGATGAATTTATTAATGATCGTGGATTTGGAGCAACCGAAGGTTTCTTCCATCTGTTCTAAAGTTATGGGCTCCTTTAAATTTTCCCGTAAATACTGCTCCATTTCCGCCACAAATTCATCTTCCGTCTCTTGGAAATAGCGCTTGCGATTGGCGCTCACCTGCTCCTTGGAAATGGTGGCGAGCAGCCTGAAGGCCATCAGGCCGATGCCTGCGCGATCGGCTTTTGCCAAGGCTTCGATTAAGCCGCGGGCTTCGTCCAGGGCATCTTTTCGCTTCACCGTAAAGCCTATGTCTTTGATCTCTTTTACCACATCGACAAACTCTCGGGACAGATCCGCCAAAAACGTGCGTCCCTCGATTTCATCGGGAGCCACCATCATGTTAAAGGCGACGATGCCTTCTTGAGTGCCGTAGGAGGCCTTGGATTCGGGAATGGCCCTGCCGACAAAAACTTCGCTCGATGTGATTAAGACCTTGCTGTCGTTAATGTGGGTGTAGTAATTGCCGTTGAGGCAATAAGCGATTCGATAGCCCCGCCTGCCGCTGTGGACGGCATTTTCCGAGTGATAGCGGCTTTTTATATTGATGTAGGCGACGAAGACGCCCGGCGCGATGCGATAGGTGACCATGGTGTCCTCGTCCCTTTCAATGCCTTCAAAATACATGGTGTCCTCGTCGTAATCGACGACGCGAAAGCCCCAAGACTCAACGCCGTCAACCCAATCTTCTAAATTTGTCATGGCTTTCTCCTAATAGACATAGGCATCGGAGCGCTCGAAGCTTTCGATCATGGTGCGGTAGGTGGGGCTTTCTTTCAAAAGGGCCTCGTGGCCTCCGCAGGCTTCGATTTTTCCCTCTTTCATCACGATGATCTGATCAACCCCTTCGATGGATTTCATGCGGTGGGAAATAATCATCACCGTTTTGTTTTTTATGAGCCGATTCAAAGATTCCTGAATGTACTTTTCGTTTTCCACATCCAAGGACGCGGCGATTTCATCTAAAAGAATGATCTGTGCATCTTTCAAAAAGGCGCGGGCGATGGAAATCCGCTGCCGCTGGCCGCCGGAAAGGCGGGAGCCGTTTTCGCCGATGATTGTGTCGTAACCTTGGGGCAATTGCTTCACGAAATCGTCGCAGCCCGCCTGCTTCGCCGCTTCGTAGACCTCTTCTTCCGTGGCGTCGTATTTTCCGATGCGAATGTTATCGAAGACGGAGCCGTTGAAGAGGAGCACGTCTTGAAAGACCATGGACACGTGCTTAAACAGATCCTCCGTTTGAATGGAGGAAAGCTCTTTGCCGTCCACGGTCATATGGCCGGCGTCGTAATCGTAGAGGCGGCTCACCAAGCGCAGCAAGGTGGATTTGCCGCAGCCCGAGGGACCTACCAATGCCGTTACCGTATTTTGCTTCGCTTCAAAGGAGATGGCGTCGATGACTTTCTTTTTCTTGTCGTAGGAGAAGTCCACATGATCCCCGACGATGTCGAAATGCTCCAGGGCCGTCGGGCTTCCGGTTTGCTTCGGTGCGTCCACCAAGCTTTTGATTTTATCGACGCTGCTCGAAATGTAGGCGATTTCCGCATGGGCCATCGTGAAGGCGGTGGTGGCGTCGATGAGGCGGGCCGCCGCAAAGACATAGCCGGCAAAGTAGAGCACGTTGATGGTGCCGCTTTGCAGCAGGCGGGTGCCCACCACCATGGCAAAGCCCAGAGACAAGAAGCTGACTGCACCAGAAAAGGTGACGGGCAATGCCTGGCCCAGTTCCGTTCGAATGTGCACGGCTTCGTTTCGCCGCGCCAGTCGCTTCGCCTCGCTTTTTTTCGTCTCGCTCAAATGGTAGGACTGAATTTCCTCGTGCATATCGATGAGCTCTTGAAAGGCTTTCGCCATTTTCCGCTGCCTGAGAAAATACTTCTTCGAGACCTTTGCCTGCATTTGCCGGGACAATTGGGCGAGAAAAATGCTGAGCACAATGGGCACCAAGACGGCGAGCCCCAGAAGGGGTTGGCCGATAAGAAGCATGATGCCGATGACGATCACCGTGGCGAGAAAGGCGTAGTAGGTGGGCACGGAGTGGGACAGGGCGTGCTCGATGGTCTCCACGTCTTTCATCATGGTTTGGGACACGTCGGTTAAGTCCTTTTTGTTAAAGGACGACAGGGGCAATTGCCGGATTCCCTCGGCGATCTCCATGCGCAAGTTCGCCGATTCCTTATAGGTTTCGTTAAAAGTGGTGTGGTACTCCTTGTTAATGGCCAGAAACATCACTGCGCCGATAAGCACAAAGCCGAGAGCGCCGTAAGCCATGTTGAAGCCGCCGAAGCCCAAGAGGCCGTTGGTGGCATACATTAGGAGAAACATAGGGAGCATGTAGGTAATGTTTTTTAAAAAGCCGTAAACCGTCGCCCGCCACAGGCCGTCGGCTCCCCGTTCCGTGAGGGCGTAGGTTTTGCGTAAATACTCTTTCATCCGTCGATCCTCCATTCATTGGCCTCGTGATACAAGTTGACGAAGCGGGCGTAGCGGCCGTCCTCGTTCATAAGGGCGTCGTGATTGCCCCGTTCGATGACCTTTCCCCCTTCGATAAAGAGAATCTCGTCCACGCCGCGAATGCTGCTCATGCGGTGGGCGATCATGATGGTGGTGCGGCCCTTCATTAAATTGGAAAAGGCCTTTTGGATCTCGTATTCATTTTCGGGATCCGCCGCCGCCGAAGCTTCATCCAGAATGAGGATTTTCGGATCTTTTAAAAACAGCCGGGCAATGGCGACCCGCTGGCACTCGCCGCCGGAAAGCTTCACACCCTCGGCGCCAATGACGGTGTCGTAGCCTGTTGAAAATTTCTCTTTGAATTCCTCACAACGGGCCAAGGCCAAGGCGCGATGCACGTCCTCTTGGCTTGCCTCGGGATCTGCCAGCCGGACATTGTCGTAAATGGAGAGGCCTTCAAAAAGCTTCGCCTGTTGAAACACCATGCCCACCGTTTCCATGACCCCTTCTTTGTCGTAGGCGGTCATGGGCTTCTCGCCGATCATCACGTCGCCTTTATTTACCGGATAGAGCCCGGAGACGAGCTTGGCGATGGTGGACTTGCCGCCGCCGGAGGGGCCGACGAAGGCGTAAATTTTTCCCGCATCTAAGCGGAGGGAGAAGTCGGAGAGAATTTTTTCGTCCTCGTAAGAAAAGTCTACGTGACTAAAGGTAATGGATCCGTCTGCGAAGTCTTTTTCTTTTCCGAAGACCATTTTCTTTTCTTCCATCTCCTTAAACAGGCCCTCCAGAGTATCCACGGCGCGATTGGCCTGCACGTGATACATGGACACGTACATAATTTTCATAATGTTGGCAAAAAACATCCCCATAAACAGCGCGAAGAACAAGGCCTTTGCCGCCCACAGGCCGCCGTTATCCCCTGCGCCTACGCGGTAGACGGCGTAGAAAACAGGCACGACGATAAATAAATTCAACAGCCACTGAAAGGTGACGTAGGGAATGCGACAGGACATGGAGTAGTTGTAAACCATGTCGGCGTAATCGTTGATGGTGCTGTATAGCCGCTTAAAGCTCACGATGGGTGCGGCAAAAAGCTTCACCACCTGCATGCCCCGCACGTATTCAACGGCCTCGGCATTTAACAGATCCAGCTGCTCCATGTAGGCGCTCATAAATTCTTTTTCCCCCATCATTTTGAAGCAGAGGAAGCCCGACAAGAGGACGATGACGCCGAAAAAGGCCGCCAGCCGCAAATCCACCAGGCCGATGACGACAAACATCAGGATCGGCGTTAAAATGGCCACGGTTTGATCGGGAATCAAGTGGGCCACGGCCATGTGGGTCTGCTCCACATTGTCGTCGATGATTTTGCGCACGCGACCCGATTGGTTTTTGTCGTAAAAAGTATTGGACGCCGTCAAGAGATGATCGATGCCCTTTTCCCTCAGGCGGGTTTCCAAGCGAAAGGCCGCCAAGTGGCTCATCCATGTGCCGAGGAAATAAAGAATTCCGTAGGCGATAAATGCCGCCACCACGCGGAGGGCATAGTCGCTGCCCGCACCAAAATCCTGTTCAATAAAAATGGCCTTTAGGGCGAGCCACAAACAATAATAGCCGAACAAATGACAGCAAACGGCGGCTATAGAAAAAAATGCCGACAAAAAGCCGTTGCTTCGCTTCTCCGGTATGTAAGCAAATAGTTTGCGATAAGTGTTCAAATAGATCTCCTTTCTTTAATGATAGTGCTTATCTTTTATCTTTTAAACACAGTGTAGCGATTTTCCCTCTCCCTGTCTATTCCTAAAAACGAAATTATTCATTTCGTTTGACGAAATCCACGCACGCCCGGCGATGGAAAGCCGACCCGGCCGGTTGCCGCGGAAATGAAGCCCATGGGGCAATTTTTCTTGCTATAATAATAAAGAACCAAAGTGTTTTATAAGATGCGCGGCCTGCATGCCGTCTCAGAAGGAGTTCACCATGTACCGAAAAGAGATCACCACCTACATCTTCTCGATTCTTTTTATTGCCATGGCCGCCGCCATTCAGATCATGGAGGCCCGAGGCACCTTGCCTTTTACGGGAAAGACTTTGGTGTTTTTTCTCTACGCCCTGGTCTTTCTTCTCTGGGCGAAAAACATGGAAAACCGCGTGCTCCGCGCCGATGTAGCCCGGCGATTTAAATTCATCGCCCTTTTGCTTGTCGGCTACTTGGCCACCCGCACGGTAAAATACGAAATCCTCATCACTTCCGCCACCGCCGTTCGTTGGATTCGCTACATATATTATTTTTTCATTCTCACCACCGTTCACTTGGTCTTTTTTACGTCCCTCTACGTAGGCAAATCGGAGCGCGAGCCCATCGACAAGCGTTGGAATCTTTTTTGGATTCCCACTGCCACCTTGATTCTCTTGATTTTAACCAACGACTTCCACGGCCTCGTCTTCGTGTCCTACGACCACGCCTCGGGCTTTAAGCAGTACGGCCCCGTCTACCTTATGACCAACGGCTACATCCTTCTTCTCGCCGCCTTGACCCTGATTATTACATCGAAGCGGTCCTTGGCACAAAAGCGGCTGAAATCCATCGCCGCCCCGGTAGGGGTTTTGGCCCTGTGCTTTGTCTACACCGTGCTCTACATCGTAGACTGGCCGCCTTTTCACTATGTAAAAATCGCTTTTCAAAGCGCGGAGTTTAACAGCCTTACGGTCATTCTCTTTATCGAGTCTTTGGTTTTTACGCGGCTCATCGCCTCCAATCGAGGCTACGACACTTTTTTAAGCTTGTCTTCCTTGAATATGGGCATGATGGATTTAAAGGGACAAATCGTCGTGAAACCCAACAAGGGGCCGGAGGTCAGCACCGATGCAGTAAGAGAAGCGGAAAACCGCGCCATTGCCGTGGACGAAAACACCCTTCTCGAAAGTTCGCCCATTGGCGGCGGCAGCTGTTTTTGGTTCGTGGACCTTACGGATTTTAATCGCCTGAAAGCGCAACTTCTCTCCGTCAACGAGGAAATGCTCAACGAAAATGAATTGCTTCTGGCCAACAATAAACTGAAGGAAGAAATGGCCATGGTTAAAGAGCAGCGAGACATTCGCGACGCCATTCAGGAAAAGCTCAAGCCCCAATTCGCTCAGTTGAAAGTCATTATGGCCCACCTGCCCGAGGCGGAAGATGCTTACGAAGACGCCCTCAAGGACGCCTGCCTCTTAAATGTGTATATTAAGCGCTTCTCCAATTTTTTTTTGCTTGCCAGAAACAGAGCGGATCTTTCCCTGGCGGAAATGCGTTTGGCCTTCGACGAATCCTTAGACTATCTGCGATTAAAAGGCGTGGTCACCTCCAATACCTGGGACGTGGCAGGCGCTGTGGATGCCGCAGCAGGCCTGAGCCTTTACGCCGCGTTTCAAATGATCATAGAGGCTTATCTCCATTGTCTTAAGGCGATTTTCATTCATTTTCAGGAAAAGGATGAATCGCTTTTGCTCTCGATCTACGTGGAAAGCGAAGAACAAATCTCCCCGGAAAGAAAAATCCGAGCGGTGCTCCCCTCCGAAGGCGTCTCCTTTACGGAGGAATTTAAGGAAGGGCTCTCTCTCCTGCGCTTTTCCGTAAAAAAAGGCGGTGACCCACGATGATGAATCTATCTACAGCGGCGCTCGCTATTTTATTTATTGCGAGCCTCGCCATCCTTATCATGGCACTGGATCTATCCGTGGACGCGGCCCTTGCCTTGCGAATATCGCCTCTCTTTTTCACAAGCGCCCTCTTGGTCTTGGCGGCACTTCTTCCCGCCCAAGTGGTGGCGGAGCTGGGCACCGGGCATTACCACTTAGCCGATTATTTTTTACACACGCCCCTTCTCGCCTTCATCGCCTATCTCCTGCTTTTGCTCTTCTTAGAAGGCGTCCTGGCCCGCAAGCTTTCCAAACTGAAAAAGGTTCAACTGGGAGAAAACTCCGTGAAAGAAAGCGTGGACAATCTCCCCGACGGCATTTGTTTTTCAAAGTTCGACGGCACGCCCCTTTTAGTGAATCGCCAAATGCAGGAAATCAGCTACCAAGTCTTCGGCAAAAAGATCGTCAACGACTTGCTCTGCGCGCGGGACATCGAAGCCAATCGCATTCGTCCGCGGACAAAAATTTTGCAGCGGGAGCCTTTAATTATCGCAAGCAATTCCAAGGTGTGGCAGATTAAAATCATCCACCACGGCTTGGTGAAGGAAACCCTGGCCTACGACATGACCCTGGAATGGGCGCTCTATGAGGAAATCGAGAAAATGACCCGGGCCAATCAGCGGATGAATGCCGAATTAAAGGCGTATCAAGAAAAAATCGGCGAATACACGCGGCAGAAGGAAATTTTACAGGCCAAGATAAAAATCCACGACCGCTTAGGTCAGGCCCTGATTTATTTCAGACGCTATTTGGAAAAGTCGGAGAAGACGCCTGAGGATCGCCGCCGACTGGAGACCCTGTGGCGGGAATGTTTGATTCTTTTCGACGAAGAAGATGAGGCGCCGAAAGCGACCTCGGCTTGGGACAAGTTTATTTCGACGGCGAAGGCCATCGGCGTGGATGTCATGGTCGAAGGCGACGTGCTCGCGTCGGAGGAAGATCAGGCCCTCTTGGTGGACTTGGTCCACGAGGCGTTGAACAACGCCGTTCGCCACGGCCACGCCAAAAAGATTTGGATCACCTTAAAAGATCGCGGCGCCACATTTTCCTGCACCATTAAAAACGACGGCAACTTGCCCACGGGCCCGGTGGAGGAAAAAGGCGGATTGAAAAATATGCGCCAACGCTTGGCTTATTACGACGGCACCCTGGCCGTACGCAGAGAGTCGCTCTTCCAATTGGATTTATCCTGGAGCAAAGGAGGTTTTCGTGACTTATAAATTTATGATCGTCGACGATCAATTTGTCTCCCGTGAACTGTTCCGCCTTATTCTGGACAACCATCCCGGTTACGAGGTGGTTTATTCCGTAGACACGGCCATGTTTGCCGACACCTATGTCCTGAATCGGAATTTGGATTTGGTGATTATGGACATTCTCATGCAAGACGGCTCCAACGGATTGGATGCGGCGGAAAAGATAAAAAGGTTGAGGCCGGACATAAAAATCGTCGCCGTCACCAGTATGCCGGAAGTCTCCTGGATGGAGCGGGCGAAGGCCATCGGCATCGACAGTTTTTGGTACAAAGAAGCATCGGAGGCAAGTATTCTCGAGGTCATCGACCGCACCTTGGCCGGGGAATCCATTTATCCCGAAGCCACGCCGGTGATTCAGCTGGGCCTCGCCCAATCCACGGAATTTACGCCTCGAGAAATTCAGGTGCTACGTCTCTTGACCACCGGCGCCGGCAACGAGGAGATCGCGACGAAATTAGAAATCTCCCTGAACACGGTGAAGACCCACGTTCAGCATTTAATGGACAAGACCGGCTTTAACAGCCGCACCCAGCTGGCCATTCAGGCGCGAATCACAGGTTTTGTCATCGAAGAAAGTGAACAATGACGCCGCGGAAATCCTCCGCGGTTTTTTATTGGCGGAATTTGAGCAAAAAAAGAGCCCGCCTCGGCGGACTCTTCGCAAGGATCAATTCACTCCGAGAAGGAGCTTAAATCCGTTGCTCAGCGGATCGTATTCTAAAATCGCGGTGCCTGTTTTGTTAATAAAAATGTGGCGGACGTGGTCGGTAAGGTTGGGATCTACGGGATTGTCTTTGCGCAAGGTGACGAGAAAGCCCTCGATCTCCTGTTGATTGTATTCCGCAAGCTCCGGCCGGGTGTCCGTGGCGTAGTAGCTTTTATCTAAGCGTCCCGTGGCTGTCAGTCGGCTGATTACTTCATCCGCTGCATTGGCGGCGTTGACATAGGCTTTTAAATACCGATCGGCGGCGGTGATCCGCACCGCCCGCGCCGCGCCGTCCCATTCCACGTTCATATCGAACATTTCGGCGATGGCTCTGAGGGGAAGCATGGTGCGATTGTTTTTTATAAAGGCCGCCGAATCTAAGGGCACGGGCCCCGCCATCTCTGCCGTACTGATCCATATCTCTTTCTTTCCGATGGGAATATAGATCTGCTTGTCGCCTTTTTCGATGGAGACGGCTTTTTCATTTTTCAGATAAAAAACCTGCGCCCCTAAATTTTCGGCGATGACGCGCACGGGCACAAAGGTTCTGGAATTTTTAATTACCGGCGGCTGATCCGTGGAGATGATTTCGCCGTTAATTAAAATCGTCACATCCTTCGGTGCCTTAAAGGCCAGGCTGAAGAGGAGCAAGGGCAAAAGCCACAGCCATTTTCTGCGATCCGTCTTTTTCATGATTTTCTCCTTTCGACCTGGGCGGTTTTTCTTTCCATAACGTCCGGTGGATTTACTTCTTTTTCTTCTCCCCTTTCATGATCTTTTTCACGTCGTCGCCTTTTAAGTCCATGTAGTTTTCCTTCGAAATGCGGCTCGTGGTCACGCCGTGTTCCGAGTGCAGGTACTCATCCACGCAGTCCAAATTGGAGACTTCGCTCCTCGTCTCGAATTCGTAGGTGTGGCGGGCGTCTTGATTTCTGTATTTTTTCACCATGCTGAAGAAGTAGATAAAGCCGGCCACGAGCAGGAACCAGACAATGTCTCGGCCCTCTTGAATCTTCGTGCCGTCGAACAAATCCAGTGCCAAAATAATTCGCAGGACGATGGCGGCAAAGAAGCTTGCGATTTCCACGAGAAGGGAGACGAGAAAGAGCTTGCCGTAATTAATGGGGACGCTTCCCATGGTCTCCTTTGTTCTGGCGTTTACCGCCACGTAGTGGAGCAGCTGCTTTTTGCCCTTCACCTGCATGTAGCTGTAGAGCCACACAGGCAAGTAGGCGGACTTCCACGCGTCGCCTATGACGGTAAAGTCTTCCTGCTTCCAGTGCACGCCCCGGTCGTAATCCATGAGCGTATCTAAAATCGCCAACCGCGCCACATCGGCGCTTTGTACGTCAGTGACCTCTTTCAGCCCGCCCATATTGGTGTCCCGCTTTTCCGAGGTGTAGCCCCGTAGGTAATTGGCATTGTAGGCCACACAATTTTCCGTATCGAAGGGCAAAATGGAATTAATAATGTTGGTGGTCTTGGTCTTGGATTTGTAATCCAATTTGTCGCTGCTGGATTCGATAACCAAGTCGTCGATGGCGATGTCGAAGTCCCGTTCCACATGGTAGGTGTCCACGTCGTATTCCCTGTGTTCCCCGTCGTCGTCTTTTACCATGTAGCTGTTGGTTTCAATTTCCCCTTCGCCGGCCAGCTTCATGTGGCCGTTGACATCCACCAGCATGTAGGGAAGGTAGACGCCGCAGATATTTTCCGTGGTAAATTCCTTCGCGAATGTAGGATGGGCGAATTTTCTTCGCTCGCCGACGAAGGTTTCGATTTCTTTCTGGGCCTCTTCTTTGGAAATGCTGAAGGGCAACAGAACATCGGGCACGGCGCCGTTTGGAATGACGCTGTTAATGGAAAGGGTGTTGCGGCACCAATGGCAGCGGGCTTGGGTGGAGGAGGCCGTATCGACGACGACCTCCGCGCCGCAGCTCTCGCACTTTAAGGTGATGACATCGTCGGCATCGGCGTCGATGTCCTTGGCGCCGCTTTGAACGGTGCTTCCCTTTAAGGTCTCGATGGCCGCATCGTCTGCCGCGCGGATCAGTTCAAACTCGTGGCGACAGAAATTGCAACGCAGCTTTCCGGACTTCGTGTTGGTCTGAATATCCGTGGCGCCGCATTTGGGGCATTTAATTTGGCCGTTGGCTTTGTTTTCTTCCGCGACGGTACTATTCATCTTGTCATCAGCCATAATCCACCTCTACAGTCCCAATAATTCAGATTTTATTTTATTAAATTCGTCCGCATCGATGACGCCGGCATCCAATAATTTTTTCATTTGAATGAGCTTTTCCGTCGGGTCCGCTTCCTGCGGTGCAGCCTGTTGTTGATTGTTCATCCCTTGATTCACCGGCTGCTGCGTCGCGCCCATGACATTGCCTGCCGCGCCCATGCCCATGCCCATAAAGGCCATGTTGGCGCCGCCGCCGTTTTCTCCCGCCGCCTGCATGCCGCGGGCCACGGATTGTTGCATAAAGGAATTGCCTCGGGCACCGGAAAGGGCATCGGCACGCTTCACATCTTTCATCATTTCCTTCGTATCTTCGTCGTATTCCATGGCTAGAATGGCGGTTTTCACGATGGCAAGCCCTCGCTCCGTCTTCCACTGATAGCCTTCTTCCACGGCCTCGGTGAGGCTCTTGGCAAAGCCCATTTGGTCGCCTTGAATGCGGCTCATGCGATTGCCCTTGGAGGGATCGTTGGTGTAGTTGGAGAAGGCGGCAGAAAGGGAACCGACCACTTCGTTGAAAAGCTGTTCCGCCGCGTCGTTATCCAAATCGCCGAAGTCGAAGACCGGCGCGTTTTGAATCAGGAATTTTTGCGGCACGAAGTTTTTGACGAAGAGCAAGGGATCCACGATCTTTAAGGTGTAGGTGCCTCGGGTCACGGCGCCGACTTGGGTGCCGAAAAAGGCATCGTCCCAGTAAATTTCGCTTTGGGTGCCGAAGCGATTGTTGGGGATCTCCTTTAGATTGACGTAAAAGGCCAATTGTTGGGCGCCGGCTTGTCCGCCGAATTGAATCTTCTCCCAGGTGGACTGAATCAAGCTGCCCACGGGATCTTCCGTGGTGAAGATGCTTTGGGCATTGGCGTCGTCGGTTTGATAGATGAATCCGCCGGGCTCGGCCACAATGCCGGTGATGGCGCCGTCTTCCATGGTAATGAGGGCCGTCCCCTCGGGCACGATGATCTTGCTGCCCGAGGTAATAATGTTGTCGTTGCCCTTGGTGTTTTCGCCGCGGCCGTTGTTGCTGCCCTTGGGCTTGGCGGCAAAAATAGCTGCCGTGGCGGAAATGCCTTCCGGCACCATGTAAAAATCTTTCCACTGATCGGCGAAGCTTCCGCCTAAAGCGCCGGTAAATGCTTTAACAAATCCCATCATGTCCTCCTTTTTCTCTCATGTCTTTCTTACTTTCAGTTGTTCTTCTTATCCTTTAGGAAGTTCCACTCTGGCGTCGTCATACAAAAGGCGTACGGCCAATGCCACCACTTCGTTGCGGCGGATCTTCCCGTCGGGGTTAAAGCGCATCCATTCGTCGCCAACGGCTACCCCCATGCGGTACATGGTCAGGATCTCTTGATGGTGAGGCGTGCTTCTGTCCACATCGGGAATGTCCGTTAAGGGCACGTCGGGATTTAAAAACCCCCGTCCCGGCCGCTGGTCCACGTGGGCAAACATGCCCGCCACGTCCCTTCGCTTCGCCGGTGCGTTCCAATTTTCGCAGGCATAGAGCTTGACTTTGCCTTGCGCAACTTTCGGATTTCTGTAAATTCCGTTGTCGTAACAATAACGCAGGTATTGCCCGTACCACGGCGAGGTGCGATTAGCCTCAAAGTCGGTGTACCGTTGCATTAATCGATCGTTCAGTTTCGCCGCCATGGTAGCCACTTCCCCCATGGTTACGTAACCCTCGGGGTCGAAGGTGGTCTCGGTGCGTCCGTTTATAATGCCCTCGTTGTACGCGCATTGAACGTAGAAGCCGTACCAGCTGTCCTTGTCCACGTCAATAAAGGGCAGGTACTCTTCCCCATCGGGCATAATGTTGCCCCGGCCGGCATAAACATTCGTTGAAACGAACGGCATACAGATCAAGGCCGCCACAAGGAGAAGGGCAATGCGTCTCTTTTTCATAGAGGACTCCTTTCTTCTTCATCAATTGAATCTCTTGATAGCTTTAGTTTAGTCGATATTTGTAAAGCATCCATCACCTGGAAGTATGAGATAAGGGCTTTTCGAAAAATTTTCCACGACATTTGAAAAAAGGGTACAAAAAAAGACACCACCCATGGGCAGTGCCTCTATGTAGCCGGACGTGCCGGCTATTAAACTAATTCGATGATGGCCATTTCTGCGCCGTCGCCACGACGGGGACCTTTTTTCAGAATGCGCGTATAACCGCCTTGACGGTCGGCGTATTCCGGTGCAATTTCTTCGAACACTTTCGTTACAACGGATTCGTCGAAGATGTAAGCCAGTGCTTGACGTCTTGCGTGAAGATCGCCTCGTTTGCCGAGGGTAATCATCTTTTCAGCCATGCGTCTGGTTTCTTTTGCACGGGTCACTGTGGTTTCAATGCGGCCTTCGCGCAATAGATCGGTTGTTAAGTTTCTTAACATGGCCCGTCTATGGGGCGTCGTGCGGCCTAATTTTCTGAGCTGTGCCACAATGGTTCCTCCTTTATTCTTCGTTTTCTCTGAGAGAGAGTCCGAGTTCGTCCAGTTTTTCTTGCACTTCTTCCAGGCTCTTCTTTCCGAGATTTCTAACTTTCATCATTTCGTCTTCGGTTTTGTCCGTGAGCTCGCTCACGGTGTTGATGCCGGCGCGTTTCAGACAATTGAAGCTGCGAACGGACAGATCCAACTCTTCCACGGTCATTTCAAGGACTTTTTCCTTTTGCCCTTCCGGTTTTTCAACCATAATGTCCATGTCGTTGACTTCTTCTGTCATGGAGACGAACAGATCCAAGTGTTCCATGAGAATCTTGGCTGCCAGAGACGTGGCTTCGTCGGCGGTCATGGAACCGTCGGTTTCCACATCCAAGATCAAACGATCGTAATCGGTACGCAAACCGACACGGGTGTTTTCTACATTCCAATTCACCATGCGAATAGGCGTGTAGTTGGAATCCACGGCGATAACGCCGATCTCGGTGATTTCGTCTTTTTTCAGTTCGCTCGGCTCGTAGCCCCGGCCTCGTTCGATGACGAGTTCCATATAAAAGTTCGCATCGTCGTTTAAAGTGGCGATGTGGTGTTCGGGATTGACGATTTCCACACCGGCCGGCAAGGTAATGTCTCCGGCGACCAGTTCCCCGGCGCCCACTTTCTCAACGGAAAGGCGCACAGGTTCGTCTTGATCGCTTTTAAACACGATGCCTTTAATGTTCAGGATAATCTCCGGAACGTCTTCTAATACGCCGTCGATGACGCTGAATTCGTGTTCGACGCCGCGAATGTTGACGAAGGAAACAGCACAACCCGGAAGCGAGGAGAACAGCACTCTGCGAAGGGAGTTGCCTAATGTGATGCCGTAGCCGTTTTCCAACGGCTCGACGATAAATCTTCCCTTATTGCCGTCGCTTGATACTTGTTCAACTACAATACTAGGCTTTTCAATTTCAATCATATTTTCGCCCTCCTGGGAATGGATCTGTAGAGACTTTCTCGTGAGATGGTATGCTGTTTTACTATCAGACTCTACGACGTTTCGGCGGACGGCAACCGTTGTGAGGAATGGGGGTTACGTCTTTAATCATGGTAACTTCCAAACCGGATGCTTGTAAGGAACGGATGGCCGCTTCACGACCGCTGCCGGGTCCCTTGACGAAGACTTCAACGCTCTTTAAGCCGTGTTCCTTTGCCTTGGTGGCCGCTTCTTGAGCAGCTTCTTGTGCAGCAAAGGGCGTGGATTTTCTGGAACCTTTGAAGCCGAGTTGACCGGCACTGGACCAGGAGATGACATTGCCGCTCATGTCGGTCAAGGTCACCATGGTGTTGTTAAAGGAAGAAGCAATATGCGCTTGTCCCTTTTCAATATTCTTGCGCACTCTCTTTTTGGAGCGCGTAGCTCTACCTTGTTTAGCCATTTAGCCCTCCTACTTCTTCTTCGATACAATCATCTTCGGACCTTTGCGCGTTCTCGCATTGGTCTTGGTTTTTTGACCGCGAACGGGCAGGCCTCTCTTGTGGCGAATGCCACGGTAGCAGTTGATTTCGCGCAGACGCTTAATGTTCATTGCGATTTCGCGTCGTAAATCCCCTTCTACATGGTACTCGTCGATGACTTTACGAATCGAGGCGATTTCCGCTTCGGTTAAGTCTTTAATATACGTGTTGAAGTCGACGCCGGCTTTCGTCAGGATTTCTTGGGCGCGGGAACGTCCGATGCCGTAAATATAGGTGAGCCCGATTTCAGCTCGTTTTTCTCTAGGTAAGTCAATACCAGCAATTCTTGCCATGCCAACACCCCCTATCCTTGTCTTTGTTTATGCTTCGGGTTTTCGCAAATCACCATGACGCGTCCTTTGCGCTTGATGACTTTGCATTTATCACACATCTTCTTAACTGAAGGTCTTACTTTCATTTCGTCCCCTCCTAAACTATTTCTTTCTCCAGGTAATACGTCCGCGGGTTAAGTCATAAGGACTCAGCTCGACGGTCACCCGATCGCCGGGCAATATACGAATGTAGTGCATGCGCAATTTACCGGAGATATGAGCTAGAATTTCGTGTCCGTTTTCTAACTTAACCTTAAAGTTTGTATTGGGCAGGGCATCCGTTACGACGCCTTCCACTTCAATGACATCTTCTTTTGCCATGGTTGCATCCTCCTTATGCCTCTTGGAAGCGAGACAGTTGTTTACGAATATAGCTATCGTTTAACGGTCTATCCTCAGGTTTCAGATCCACAAGAGAATGGGTTTTTTGCAAATGCATGGCCTTTTTCCGCTTGGGATTATCCAACGTTCTTCTCTTGCCGTCTGCCAGAAGAAGATATCTGTCGTCAATCACTTCCAAGACCACAAAGAAACCTTCTTTGTCTCTGCCCGCCTTGGATATGACTACCTGACCGACCTTAATATCTGCGGTGGTGTTCATCGACGATTAGGCCTCGTTGTCGAGCCCACGCCGTATTTGCGTAAATACATCGTCGATGGCTTTGGAACCGTCGATATCCAGTAACAGTCCTTGCGCTTTATAATAGTCGATTAACGGGGAAGTTTGTCTTTCGTAGACGTCGATGCGCTTCTTCACCGTTTCTTCCGTATCGTCATCACGTTGAATGAGCTTTGTGTTGTCGTCGTCACAGATGCCTTCCACCTTCGGTTGTTGATTCTTCACGTGGTAGGTTCTGCCGCAGGTGGGGCATACCCGTCTGCCGACGGCGCGATCAATAAGCAGTTCGCTGGGAACATGGATATTAACGACACAATCCAATTTGATGCCCATGGCTTCTAACGCTGCGTCTAAAGAGACGGCTTGGTTTACCGTGCGAGGGAAGCCGTCTAATAAAAAGCCTGCTTCCACATCGGGTTTTTTCAAGCGGTCCACGACAATCTCGTTGACAACTTCGTCGGGAACCAACTCGCCGCGATCCATGAAGCTTTTGGCTTTCTTGCCGAGTTCCGTGGCATTTTTAATGTTTTCGCGGAAAATATCGCCTGTGGAAATGTGAACCACATTGTACGTTTCGACGATGGATGCCGCTTGGGTGCCTTTGCCGGCGCCCGGCGGGCCTAAAATGACTAGTCTCATGTGATCCTCCTTATTTTAGGAATCCCTTATAGTGTCGCATCATTAATTGTTGTTCCAAAATTCGTGCCGTTTCCATAATAACGCCGACGACGATGATTAAACTGGTGCCGCCGAAGCTAAAGTGCATGCCCGTGACTTTTTCTAAAATCGTAGGCAAAACAGACAACAGGGCCAGGGCCAATGCGCCGGGGAAAACCAGACGGTTTACCATTTGTTGCAGGTATTCCGATGTTTTCTTGCCGGGGCGAATGCCGGGAATAAAGCCGCCGTTTTGTTGTAAGTTTTTGGAATATTCCACCGTGTTAAATTGGATGGCCGTATAGAAGAAGGTAAAGAAGACGATCAACAGGACCATGAAGATGCTGTAAATAAAGATCCCAATATTACCTGCTGGCGTAAACCATTTGGTCATGAATTTGGCCGCTTGAGAATTCGGGCCTTGGAACATGACGATAATCGATGGAATGCTCATAATGGTTTGAGCGAAAATGATCGGCATGACGCCGCTCATGAGAACTTTAATGGGAATATGGGTGCTTTGACCGCCGTACATTTTCCGTCCCACGACGCGCTTGGCGTATTGAACGGGTACTTTGCGTTGCCCTTCGTTAAGCAGGACGACGAAGAAGACGATGGCAATGGCCAGGGCGATGAAAACAACGACCCAAGCCCAAGATACCATGCCTGCTGCCGCCATGCGGAAGGAAGCCCATATATCAGCGGGGAATCTGGCTACGATCCCTGCAAAGATGAGTAGAGAGATCCCGTTTCCGATCCCTTTTTCCGTAATCATTTCACCAATCCAAATCAGGAAGGTACTCCCAGCCACAACAGAGAGAATAATGACTACGTCTTGGAACGGGTTGGCGGTGTTCACTGCTTGTCTGTAGAAGCCGTAGGTATAACCGATGGCTTGTACGGCAGCGAGTGCAACCGCTAAATACCTTGTATACTTTGCGATCTTTTTCCGTCCGGTTTCGCCTTCTTTGCTGAGCGCTTCCAAACTGGGAATCGCAATGGTCAACAATTGAAGCACGATGGAAGCCGTGATGTAGGGATAAATGCTCGTCGCAAAGACGGAGAAATGTCCGAAGTTACCGCCGCTCATTAAATCCAAGAACGAGAGTATACCACCTTGTTGTTGGTTAAAAATCTTCGCTATCGCCGACCGATCCATAAAGGGAACGGGAATGTGGCTGCCGAAGCGAAAGACCACGAGCATCAACACGGTGAAGAGAAGCTTTTTTCGAATTTCCGGGATCTTCCAAGCATCTCTAAAGGTTTGGATCATCTAGATCACCTCAGCCTTTCCCCCTGCCGCTTCGATTTTTTCAGCTGCGGATTTGGAGAAGTGGTTGGCTTTGACGTTAACAGAGACGTTAATGTCGCCGTTACCTAAAATGCGTAAGCCGTTTTTGGCGTCGGCACGCTTAACCATACCGCTTTCAATCAAGGAATCCAAGGTGACAGTCGATCCGTTTTCAAATTGGTTTAATGCGTCTACGTTTACAATGGCATATTGTTTTTTGAAAATATTGGTAAAGCCACGTTTCGGAAGACGACGGAAAAGGGGCATTTGGCCACCTTCAAAGCCGGGGCGAACGCCGCCGCCACTGCGGGCCTTTTGACCCTTGTGGCCGCGTCCGGCGGTCTTACCGGTACCGGAACCGATACCGCGGCCGAGACGTTTCTTTGCCTTGACTCCTCCACCTTCTTGAGGTCTTAAATCATGCAATTTCATTACGTCCACCTCCTTAGTCGACAATTTCAACCATAAAGTCTACTTTGTTGATCATGCCGCGGATTTGAGGTGTATCCTGTTTTTCAACGACTTGACCGACTTTTCTGAGACCTAAGGCTTTAATCGTGCGTTTGTGTTTTTCAATTCTTCCGATGGGGCTTCTTTTGAGTTTAATTTTAATGGTACTCATCACATCCCCCTTATCCTAAAATTTCGTCGACGCTTTTGCCGCGAAGTTTAGCTACATTTTCAACGGTCTTTAAAGACGTTAACCCTTCCATCGTGGCGTTCACGGTGTTTCTCGGATTGGACGATCCGATGCTGTGGGTGTAGATATCTTTAATCCCCGCAAGCTCGCATACGGCACGGACGCTTCCGCCGGCGATAACACCGGTACCGGGACGAGCCGGTTTCAAGAACACGCGGCCTGCGCCGAAGACGCCGGTTACTTTGTGGGGGATGGTGTTTCCGACCAAATTAATCTTCACCATGTTTTTCTTCGCCGCTTGGCTACCCTTGCGAATCGCTTCGGGAACTTCCAGGGCCTTGCCGGTACCGATACCGACGCGACCGTTTCTGTCGCCGACGACGACGAGGGCAGAAAAACGCATATTACGACCACCCTTAACGGTCTTTGCAACACGGTTGATAGCAACGACTCTTTCGTCGAGTTCCGTGTCTCTATCTCTGGTATTGTTTTTCGTACGGTTCAATCTTTCCCTCCTTAGAACTTCAGTCCTGCTTCGCGAGCAGCTTCGGCTAAAGCGGCGATGCGACCGTGATAAATGTAACCGGAGCGATCGAAGACGGCTTCTTCAATGCCGTTTTCTTTTGCTTTCTTTCCGATTGCTTCACCGACGGCTTTGGCCGCTTCTACGTTCTTCGTGCTTTCCAGATTCAAGGACTTGTCCAAGGTGGAAGCACTGGCCAATGTCTTTCCGTTTACATCGTCAATCAGTTGAGCGTACAGATGGTGCGCACTGCGGTAAATGGCAAGACGAGGTTTGGATTCCGTTCCGTTAATTTTCTGTCTGACGCGAATATGTCTCGCTTTTCGATTGCCTTGGCGATCAACTTTTTTAAACAAAACACTCCACTCCTTTCTTACTTACCGGTCTTACCGACTTTTCTGCGTACGTATTCGCCAACGTAGCGAATGCCCTTGCCCTTGTAGGGTTCCGGCGAACGGAAGCTGCGAATGTAGGCAGCGTAGGCGCCTACTTTTTGCTTATCGATTCCGCGCACGATGATTTGCGTGTTGGACGGAACTTCGACTTCGATTCCTTCGGGATCTTCAAGTTCGATCGGGTGGGAGTGACCGAGGTTTAAGTTCAGCTTTTTGCCTTGCTTTTGCGCACGGTAACCGGTACCGATGATTTCCATTTGCTTTTCGTAACCGTTGACGACGCCTTCGATGTTGTTGGCGATGAGGGTACGATAAAGGCCGTGGAGCGCGCGAATGTCTTTATTGTCATTGGGACGCGTAACGACGACTTGGTTGTCTTCGACGGCGACGGTAATGGCCGGATCGATTTCAGTTTGAAGGACGCCCTTGGGCCCTTTTACTTCGACGATGTGGCCGTTGATCTTCACTTCTACGCCGGAAGGGATATCGATAGGATTTTTTCCGATTCTGGACATCTTTTTCTCCTTCCTTTACCAAACGTAGCAGAGAACTTCTCCGCCAACTTGTTCCTTGCGTGCATCGCGGTCCGTCATAATGCCCTTGGAAGTAGAGATGACGGCAATGCCTAAGCCACCTAATACCTTGGGGATTTCCGTGTTCTTTGCGTAAACGCGAAGACCGGGTTTGGAAATGCGCTTAATGCCGCTGATTACTTTTTCGTCGTTTCTTCCGTATTTTAATTCTACATTAATTTTGCCTTGCGGGCCTTCTTCAAGCACGTCGTAGCCTTTAATATAGCCTTCCTCGAGAAGGATACGGGCGATTTCCGCCTTTATTTTCGAAGCGGGAATCTCAACAGATTTATGTTTTGCATCGTTGCCATTACGGATTCTCGTAAGCATATCTGCAATAGGGTCTGTCATCATAGTCAATTCCTCCTTTCGGTTAGCCTTACCAGCTTGCCTTTCTTACGCCGGGGATTTGCCCTGCGTAAGCCAGTTTACGGAAACAAATTCTGCAAATACCGTATTTTCTCAGTACTGCATGAGGGCGACCGCAAATTTTGCATCGGGTATAGTTTCTGGCGCTGTACTTGCTTTTACGTTTTTGCTTCGCTACCATGGATTTCTTTGCCACAGTTTAACCCTCCTTCTTTGCAAAAGGCATGCCCATCTTTTCAAGGAAAGACTTTGCCTCTTCGTCTGTTTCGGCGGTTGTCACGATGGTAATATCCATTCCGCGCAACGTGTCGATTTTATCGTATTCGATTTCCGGGAAAATCAATTGTTCTTTGAGTCCCAGAGCGTAGTTTCCTCTGCCGTCGAATGCCGTGGGTTTAATGCCGCGGAAGTCGCGAACGCGCGGCAGGGCGACGTTCATGAGCTTGTCGAGGAAATCATACATTCTGTCACCGCGAAGGGTAACTTTGCAACCGATGGCGCTGCCTTCACGCAATTTGAAGTTTGCGATGGACTTGCGCGCTTTGGTGATAATCGGTTTTTGGCCTGCGATTAAGGTCAAGTCGTTGACAGCACTTTCCAGTGCTTTCGGATTGTCCTTCGCTTCGCCCAGACCAATATTAATCACGACCTTTTCAAGGCGAGGAATTTGCATGGTGTTGGCATACTTAAACTCGTCCATTAAAGCAGGTGCGACTTCGTTTTGGATTTTATCTTTTAATCTCGATGTCATCACAGGCCTCCTTACTTATCAGAAATCGTAGCGCCGGAGGACTTCAGGACACGTACCTTTTTGCCGTCTTTAAACTCGTAGCCGATGCGGCTTTTGGTGTTGGTCTTTGTATCGTAATACATGACATTGGATACGTGGATCGGGGCTTCAACTTTGTTGATGCCGCCGGGGTTTTGCGGTCCTCTCGGTTTTTCGTGTTTCGTCACGATGTTGACACCTTCGACGACAACGCGGTCAAGTTTCGGAATGGTACGAACGACCTTTCCTTTTTTGCCTTTGTCCTTGCCGGAAATGACTTCGACGGTATCTCCTTTTTTGATGCGCATTCTATGCCACCTCCTTAAAGAACTTCCGGAGCCAAGGAGATAATACGCATAAAGCTTTCTCCTCTGAGCTCGCGGGTTACCGGCCCGAAAATACGGGTGCCTTGGGGATTTTTATCGTCCTTAATGATGACGGCTGCGTTGTCGTCGAACTTAATGTAGGTTCCGTCGGGACGACGAATGCCTTTTTTCGAACGAACGATGACCGCCTTGACGACGGCACCTTTTTTAACAACGCCACCGGGTGTTGCGTGTTTGACGGAGCAAACAACGATGTCGCCAATGTTGGCATAGCGACGGTTCGTGCCGCCTAATACCTTGATGACGCCCAGTTCTCTTGCGCCGGAGTTGTCAGCAACTCTTAATCTGGTTTCTTGTTGAATCATCCCGAGAACCTCCTTATTTCGCTTTTTCTACGATTTGGACGAGGCGGAATCTCTTATCCTTCGAAAGGGGACGTGTCTCCATTGCGCGTACGGTATCGCCGACACTTGCTTCGTTGTTCTCGTCGTGCACCTTGTATTTCTTCGTGTTTTTGAATCGTTTATTGTAAATCGGGTGACTCTTGAAGGTCTCGACGGCTACGACAATCGTCTTGTCCATGGCATCGCTTACGACCTTACCGGAGATCACTTTTCGTTGATTTCTTTCCATAAGTTACGCCTCCTTTTCCATGTTGAGCTCACGCTCTCTTTGGATGGTCTTCACCCGCGCGATGTCTCTTTTCACGCTTTTGATGGTGGACGGATTGTCTAATTGGCCTGTTGCAAGTTGAAAGCGAAGGTTAAAGAGCTCGTTCTTCAACTCGGACACCTTTTTATTCAGCTCGTCACCGGATAAATTGCGGATGTCTTTAATTTTCATTGCTATCGCCCTCACTTTCTTCCTTATTCTTGGCGATAAAACGCGTCTTGATGGGAAGCTTCATGGCCGCGAGACGCATGGCTTCGCGGGCAACTTCTTCTTCGACGCCGCCCAGTTCAAACAGAACGCGGCCCGGTTTAACAACGGCAACCCAGTACTCGGGTGCCCCTTTACCGGAACCCATACGGGTTTCAGCCGGCTTTTCCGTAACCGGTTTGTCGGGGAATACTTTGATCCAGATGTTACCGCCACGACGAATGTAGCGGGTCATGGCACGACGTGCGGCCTCGATTTGATTGGAAGTGATCCAGGTCGGTTCCAATGCTTGGATGCCAAAGTCACCGTAGGTGAGCGTATTGCCTCTGTGTGCAACACCCTTCATTCTCCCGCGATGTTGTCTCCGATATTTTACTCTTTTCGGCATTAACATAGTGCTTTCCTCCTCACTTACCGTCTATCTTGGCCTTGGCCTTGATTTCTGCGGCTTCCTCCGCGGCGTTTGTCGTTGTTGCCGCGACGTCTGTTGTCTCGACGATTTCTGCGTCCTTGAGGCGCTTCGGGAAGAACTTCTCCCTTATAGAGCCATACTTTGACGCCGATCTTGCCGTAGGTCGTGTCGGCTTCGGCAAAACCGTAATCGATGTCTGCACGTAAGGTTTGAAGGGGGATGGTACCTTCGCTGTAGCCTTCGCGACGGGCCATGTCGGCGCCGCCTAAACGGCCGGAGCATTGGGTACGGATTCCCTTGACGCCTAAGCGCATAACCCGTTGGATGGTTTGTTTCATGGCACGACGGAAGGCGATACGGCGTTCCAATTGTGCTGCGATGTTTTCGGCGATTAAGGTTGCATCCAAGTCGGGATTTTTAATTTCATCGACATTGATGACGACGCTTCTGCCGGTTAATTTTTCAAGTTCTTGGCGAAGCTCTTCTACGCCGGTACCGCCGCGGCCGATAACCATGCCCGGCTTTGCCGTGGAGATGGAAATCTTAACCTTGTTGGCAGCCCGTTCGATTTCGATGCGGGAAACGCCGGCTTGGAATAAGTTTTTCTTAATGTATTTACGAATTTGATTGTCTTCGACGAGGAGATCTCCAAAGTCTTTTTTGTCGGCATACCATTTGGAATCCCAATCTTTAATGATCCCTACACGAAGACCGTGCGGATTTACTTTTTGACCCATTCTTCTCCCCCTTATTATTCTCTTTCGGAAACGACAACGCCGATGTGGCTGGAGCGCTTCAGAATCGGATACGCCATGCCCTTTGCTTTGGGGCGATAACGTTTCATCGTCGGACCGTCGTTTGCGTAAGCTTCCTTGACAATGAGATCTTCGCGATCCAGGTTCAAGTTGTTTTCCGCATTGGCGACGGCGGAGTGAAGAACTTTATAAAGTTCACGGGCGCCGCGCTTCGGTGTAAATTTCAAAAGCGCCAGGGCTTCATCCACTTGTTTGCCGCGAATTTCCGCGCAAATGAAGTTGACCTTCAAAGGAGAAATGCGCACGTATTTTGCAATTGCTCTTGCTTCCATTCGTTACTCCTCCTTACATTCTCGTGGTTTTTTCGCCGCCGCCGTGACCGCGGAAGGTGCGAGTCATGACGAATTCGCCGAGCTTGTGGCCGACCATATCTTCGGTGATGTAGATCGGTACGTGTTTTCTACCGTCGTGAACGGCGATGGTGTGGGACACCATTTCCGGGAAGATCGTCGAACGACGAGACCAAGTTTTTACCACTTCTTTTTTGTTTGCTTCGTTGAGGGCGTCAATTTTCTTTAACAGATGTTCATCTGCGAAAGGGCCCTTTTTAATGGATCTGGACATTGCTTCCTCCTCCCTTATTTCGTTCTACGACGAACGATGTAACGATCGCTCTTCTTGTTCTTCTTACGCGTCTTAAGACCCAGTGCCTTCTTGCCCCAGGGTGTCATCGGGGACGGACGTCCGATAGGCGAACGACCTTCACCACCGCCGTGGGGGTGATCCACCGGGTTCATTGCGGAACCGCGAACGTGGGGACGAATGCCTAAGTGGCGTTTCTTCCCGGCCTTACCTAAGTTAATCAACTCGTGGGCAATGTTTCCGACCGTACCGACGGTGGCGCGGCAGTTGACGCTGACGCGGCGGTATTCGCCAGAGGGCAGACGGAGTTGAGCCATCGTGCCTTCTTTCGCGGAAAGTTGTGCCGAGGTGCCGGCTGCACGAGCGATTTGGCCGCCCTTGCCGGGGGTCATTTCGATGTTGTGCACCGTGGTACCGACGGGAATGGCGTGTAAGGGAAGGGCGTTGCCGACTTTAATATCGGCATCTTCGCCGGATTCCACTTTGTCGCCGACCTTTAAGCCCTTGGGGGCTAAGATGTAGCGCTTTTCGCCGTCTGCGTAGTTTAACAGGGCGATGTAGGACGTACGGTTCGGATCGTATTCGATTTCTGCGACCTTTGCGGGTACGCCGTCTTTGGCGCGCTTAAAGTCGATGATTCTGTATTTTTTCGCTGCGCCGCCGCCTCTGTGACGACTGGTGATGCGACCGTGTGCGTTACGGCCGGCCGATTTGTTGAGGCTGACGACCAAGCTTTTTTCAGGTTTGCTTCTGGTAATTTCTTCGAAACTGGCGACGGTCATGCCTCTGCGGCCGTTCGTCGTCGGTTTATATCTTTTGATCTCCATGAATGTCCCTCCTTAGGCTTATTGCATGTTGTCGAAGAATTCAATCGGTTGGGAATCATCCGTTAAGGTGACGATGGCTTTCTTCCAGTTGGGACGCTTGCCTACATTCATGCCTTGACGTTTGACTTTGCCTCTCATGTTCATCGTGTTGACCTTAGCTACCTTAACGGAGAAGATCGCTTCGATGGCTTTTTTGATTTCCGATTTGTTGCTCGTCTTCGCTACTTCAAAGGTGTACTTGTTTTCTTCCATCTCTAACATGGATTGTTCAGTAATGATAGGACGAATGATGATATCAAAGTTTTTCATTAGTTATACACCTCCACGATTTTGTCCAGCGCATCCTTGGTGAGGATCAGGGAGTCGTATTTTAAGATGTCGTAAACATTCATGGTGCCGACCGTAGAAACTTCTGCATTGGGAAGGTTTCTTGCGCTTAATACGACGTTCTTGTCGTTTTCTGCCGTAACGATCAATGCCTTTTTAGCGGCGCCCATGTTTTTCAATGCTTCGCTAAAAGCCTTGGTCTTCGGTGCATCGAAGGTGATTTGATCGACGACGATGAGTTCTTTTTCTTGAACTTTCGAGGTTAAAACGGATTTCATGGCTAAACGACGAACCTTTTTCGGCGTCGTGTAGCGGTAGCTTCTCGGCTTCGGTGCAAAGACGATGCCGCCGCCGCGCCATTGAGGCGAACGGATGGAGCCTTGTCTTGCACGGCCCGTGCCCTTTTGTCTCCAGGGCTTCTTGCCGCCGCCGCGAACCTCTGCGCGAGTTTTGGCGGACTGTGTACCTTGACGTCTGTTGGCCAGAATGTTCTTTACGACCAAATAGACGACGTGTTCGTTAATTTCTACATTAAAGATATCGTCGGAAAGTTCGATTTCTTCTAAGGACTTACCGGCCATATCTATCATTTGGAACTTAGTCATTATTCGTGTCCTCCTCTCGCTTATTTACCGCTTTTAACCGTGGCACGAACGCGAACGAGTCCGTTTTTCGGTCCGGGAACGGCACCTTTGATTAAAAGGAAGTTGTTGTCGGCATCGACGCGTACAACTTCGAGGTTTTGAACGGTAACACGTTCATTCCCCATGCGTCCCATCATGCGGTGGCCCTTCCATACGCGGCCCGGGTAGGATGCAGCACCCATACCACCGGGCATTCTGTGGAATTTCGAGCCGTGGGTTTCGCGGCCACGACCGAAGTTGTGACGCTTAATAAGACCTGCGGTTCCCTTACCCTTGCTGGTACCGGTCACATCGACCTTGTCGCCTGCTTCAAAGACGGTTACGTCTAAGGTGTCGCCGACGTTGAAGTCTTCGCCTTCAGCCAAGGGGAATTCGCGGAGTACCCGTTTGTATTCCACGCCGGCTTTGTCGAAGTGGCCCTTTAAGGGTTTGTTGACGCGTTTTTCTTTTACGGCGCCGGTTGCGACTTGAATCGCTTCGTAACCGTCGATGTCCATGGTCTTTCTTTGAACGACCACTTGGGGTTCAACCGCCACGACGGTGACGGGCACTTGTACGCCTTCTTCGGTAAAGATTTGGGTCATGCCAATCTTTTTACCCAATGCATATTTCATAAAATACCTCCATTACAGCGGATTGCCTGGCAATCATATAGTCCGACAGCTTACAGTTTTATCTCGATATCTACACCTGCGGGCAGATTGAGTTTCATTAAAGAATCCACGGTTTTTTGATTCGGGTTCATGATGTCGATTAAACGCTTGTGCGTTCTTTGTTCGAATTGTTCACGGGAATCCTTGTGTTTGTGTACGGAACGAAGAATGGTGATGATTTCTTTTTCCGTGGGCAAGGGTACCGGACCCGATACGTCGGCGCCGCTGGCTTTTGTCGCTTCGACAATTCTTTGTGCGGAGCTGTCTAATAACTCGTGGTCATAAGCTTTCAAACGAATTCTGATTTTTTGTTTTACATTTGCAGACATTTAGTCCCTCCTAGTGCATTTTCCTCAACGATAAGGGAAGAGCGCCGATCAACCTAGCCGGGTGTTTTCTGTGCCCCGTAAAAAAAGTCGGGCGCTCCGTCGCCCAATTCACGATTGGACATTCTCGACAATAATTCCCTTTTCCGCAAGCCTCCGATGCGAACACATCTTTGCGCCTGTTTCAAAGCCACCTATTGTGTCAACGCATGTCTCACGCATACCTTAGTATTATACATAAAAAACAACCTAAAATCAAGGGATTCAGGCATTTTCTGCGGATTTTTCGGGCTCGCGCCTCGCTCCGCGGGTATTTACTTTGGCAACTTAGCTATAATAACCGAAACAATCGGCAATTGCAAGGCTTTTTCTGAAACTTTACAAAATAGCCATTCTGCCTGTTTTGATTTAACCCTATGATAAAATAGAAAGATAAAGGATGGTGTCTATGAAACTCTTAATTTTATTTGCAAGTCCTCGGCCCGAGGGAAACACGGCACAGCTTTTGGAGAAAATCACCAAACGCTTCGACGATTCCGTGGAGGTCACCCGCTTCGATCTCTATAAAATGAATCTGAAAAGTTGCATCGCCTGCCTGCGCTGCCAAAAGGTCTCGGACGGCTTTAATTGCGTCCACGACGACGATATGCAGAAAATTTTCGACGCGGCCCTTCAAAGCGATCTGATTCTATTCGCCACGCCGATTTATTCCTTCTATTGTATGCCGCCGATGAAGATGGTTCTGGATCGCTTGGTCTACGGCATGTGCAAATACTACGGCGAAACCATGGGGCCCTCGCTTTGGGCGGGCAAAACCATCGCCCTCGTCTCCACCTTCGGCTATCCGGAGGAAAAGGCCTCGGATCTGTTGACGGAAGGGCTCGTGCGCTACGCAAAGCACAACAAATTAAATTTCCTCGGCGCCTACGGCGAGCGCCAGCGCTCTTACAGGGAGCCCTTTATGAATGAAGCGGTCGAAAAAAGAGCCGAGGCATTTGCCGACAAGCTGATGGCCTATGACGACAGCTTAAATTAAACGGAAGCCATGGCTTTTGCTTCATCCATATAAAAATCCCCTTTTCCTCGCGGGAAAGGGGATTTTTGTTCGGCGCTTTTACAGTTCGATGCCGTCTAATTGTTTGCCCGCCATATTTGCGTAAGACAGGCTGACATTTTCCAAGGTGTAGATTTCGAAGACGTCGTCTTCCACGCTGTAGCCGGCTTTTGCCAACATGGGCATGGCTTCCAGTGCAGCCTTTTTCGATTCCGGGGAGGTGATGAATTTCGCTTCGCCGGTGATGCGCAAGGTATTCATCTTGCCGTCCAGGGCGCAGAATTCCGTTTTCGGATTGGCCTTCAATTGTTTGCACATTTTTTTACGATTGTCCGTGTAGAAAGCCAATTGGCCTTCAAATTCCATGACGAAACCAATAGGGCGAACGTGGGGTTGATCCCCGTCTGTGGTAGCTGCGTAAAATACTTTGGCGT